>CAYTRA010000045.1:9887-11723 GCA_964439675.1 uncultured Dehalococcoidaceae bacterium | reverse complement strand
AGGCGGCCGCGCTTCCGGGCGTGAAGGCCATCATCACCAACGCGGACTTCCCCCGCCCCGCCGGCAGCGGGCACATGGAACTGGGCGAGAGCAGCACGAACCAGACTTGGCTCCTCGAGAACGTCCTCGCCGGCGAGAAGGCGCTCTACCACGGGCACGCCGTCGCGGCCGTCGCAGCGACCGACCTCCACATCGCGGAGGACGCGCTCGCCCTCATCGAGGTCGAGTACGAGGTGCTCCCGCCAGTCATCGACGTGCGCGATGCGATGCTGCCGAACGCCCCCGTCCTGCACGAGGGCCTCCGTACGACGGTGCGCGCTCGCGACGTGGACACGCCCACCGACCAGCCGACGAACATCGCGGCGCACACCCGCCTCGAGAAGGGCGACATCGCCGCCGGCTTCGAGGCAGCGGACGTGGTCATCGAGCGCGAGTACACCACCAGCCAGTTCCACCAGGGCTACATCGAACCGCACACCGGCACGGCCCACTGGAACCAGGACGGCGAGATCACCATCTGGACCTCCACGCAGGGCCCGTTCACCGTCCGCGCGCAGGTCGCCACCCTGCTGCAGGTTCCGGAGCACCGCGTGAAGGTGGTGCCGATGGAGATCGGCGGCGGGTTCGGCGGCAAGATCCCGGTCTACCTCGAACCGCTCGCGGCGCTCATGTCCCGGGCAGCGGGGCGGCCGGTCAAGATGTGGATGCCGCGTGCGGACATCATCCGCGCCACCGGGCCCACCTCCGCCACCTACAACCGCGTGAAACTCGGCGTGAAGCGCGACGGCACGATCGTCGCCGCCGAGGTCTACCTCGCGTTCGCCGCGGGCGCGTACCCCGGCTCGCCGGTGAACACCGGCGCCATGACGGCGCTGGCCCCCTACAACATCGAGAACCAGCAGATCGACGGCTACGACGTGGTGACCAACACGCCGAAGACGGCCGCGTACCGCGCCCCGGGCGCCCCCCAGGCCGAGTACGCCGTGGAGGCCACCATCGACGAGGTCGCCGAGATGCTCGAGATGGACCCGATGGACCTCCGCCTCCTGAACGCGCAGCGCGAGGGCGGCATCAACTCCATGGGGATGCCGATGCCGAAGATCGGCGCTGAGGCCGTGATGCAGGCCATCAAGGACCACCCCCACTACAACTCCGAACTACACGGCGAGGACATCGGGCGTGGGGTCGCGCTCGGCTTCTGGATCAACGTCGGCCTCGAGTCCTCCTCGAGCGCCGTGGTCAACGCGGATGGGACGGTCAACCTCATCCTCGGCTCGATCGACATCGGCGGCACGCGCGCCTCGCTGGCGATGCAACTGGCGGAGGCGCTGGGGCTGACGATGGCCGACATCAAGCCGCAGGTGGTGGACACCGACTCGGTCGGCTGGACCGCGGTCACCGCCGGCAGCCGCACCACGTTCGCCGGCGGCTGGGTCGCGCACGAACTCGGCCAGGAGATCCGCCAGCGCCTCGTGGAGCGCGCGGCCAAGATCTGGGACGTCGACGCCGCCGAGGTGACCTACGGCGACGACGGCGTCCTCACCGGCCCCGCGGACGCCGAGGGCAATGCCCGCTCGATCACGTTCAAAGACCTCGCCGGGCAATTGCAGCGCACCGGCGGCCTCATCGCGGTTTCGACCACGGTGACCAAGAACACGCAGGGCCCCGCGTACGCAGGCCACATCGTGGACCTGAAGGTGGACCGCGAGACGGGCAAGGTGACGATCCTGCGCTACACCGCTGTCCAGGACGTGGGAACGGCGATCCACCCCGCCTACGTGGAAGGACAGATGCAGGGCGGCGCGGCGTGGGCGAGGTGCCCATCGTCCCGCCGCA
>CAYTRA010000045.1:0-9877 GCA_964439675.1 uncultured Dehalococcoidaceae bacterium | reverse complement strand
CTACGTGGAAGGGCAGATGCAGGGCGGCGCGGCGCAGGGCATCGGCATGGCCCTCAACGAGGAGTACGTCTACGACGACGAGGGGCACGTGGTGAACGCCTCGCTGCTGGACTACCGCATGCCGGTGGCCAACGACCTGCCGATGATCGAGACCGTGCTCGTCGAGGTGCCCAACCCCGGCCACCCCTACGGCGTGCGCGGCGTGGGCGAGGTGCCCATCGTCCCGCCGCAGCCGGCGATCCGGAACGCCATCTACGACGCCATCGGCGCCCGCATGTACCACACGCCAATGTCGCCCACGCGCATCCTGGCAGCGCTGCAGGAGGTGGGGAGCGGCGAGTAAGCACGATCGAGGTCACCCCGGCTGGGATCGGGCATGATCGACATCGCCCGCAGGCGAGCGAAGGGGTGACCTCGTGAGCACGTCCACCGCCCCGCAGTCGGGGCCGCCGCCGGAGGACCTGCCCCCGCCGGCGCCTCCCCTCCCGGCGCCGCTCCCTCCGGACGCTTCGAGCGGGCCGCGAGAGCACACCGCCCGCATTGCCCTCCGGCAGCGGGCGTTCCGGCTCATGCTGGTCATGCAACTGGCGAACACCTGCGCGCAGATCACCCTGTTCGTGGTGCAAGCCTGGTACGTGAACGCCGCGGCGCCGGACGGTCGCGCCCCCGTCTACCTCGGGCTGATGGGCGCCCTCCGCGGCGTGATCTTCCTCGGTTATGTCTTGTTCGGCGGGTCGCTTGCTGACCGCTTCCCCCGCCGCCAGGTGCTCTTCGCGAGCCAGAGCGTCGCGCTCGTCCTCATCCTCCTCATCGGCTTCCGGTTGTCGACCACCGGGACAGCCGAGGCAGACCGAGCCGCGCTGGTCGTCACCATCCTGCTCTTCTCCACCTTCGGACTCATCCAGGGCCAGGACCGCCCCACCCGCACCGCCATGGTGCGCGACTCCGTCCCGCCCGAGGCCCGCACGAGCGCGATCACGATCTTCCAGTTGATGTCCGGCATCGCGAACCTGATCGCGGCCCCGCTCGCCCTCGTGGCCGTGGACCGCCTCGGAATCGGGACAACCTACCTCCTGGCGAGCCTGGGGCCCGCCATCGTGATCACCCTCGCGACGCGGCTCCCGCCCAGCGCGCCGGCGGACCCGGACGCTCGAGGAGCCTCGGTGCTGCGGAACATCGGTGAGGGCCTCGCGCTGGTCCGGAGCGAGCATGCCGTGCGGTGGGCGATTCTGCTCACCTGGTCCTCCACCGCCATCGGGATGAGCCTCGTCGCGATGCTGATCGTGACCTGGGCCACGGACGTGCTGGAGTTGAGCGCCAGTTCCTGGGGCATCATGGAGATCTTCTGGGGCGGCGGCAGCCTGGCCGGGAGCATTCTGCTCACCCTGCGTTCTAATCCTCGACGCAAGGGCGCACTCTTCCTGCTGTCGTCCACGCTGCTGGGCTGTGGCGCTCTCGCATTGAGCCTCACGAGGGCCATCCCGCTGGCGTTCATGGCGTACGGCGTGTCGGCGCTGGGGTTCGCGCTCATGAACACGCTGGGCGTGGCGATCGTGCAGGAGGTCGTCCCCAACCGGCTGATGGGGCGAGTGACCGGGCTCCTCCTGATCGGAGGCGGACTGATGCAAGTCGCCACCCTCCCCATCGGCCTGCTGGTCGCGCTCGTGGGCATCGAGGCGACGTTCACCGCGGGCAGCGGCCTACTCCTGGCGATCACCGCGCTCGTCGCCTGGCGCCAGCCGACGCTGCGCCGCCTCGACTAGCGGGGCGCCTCCCCCGGCCCCACGCGCCGAGGCGTCCCGACGCCCAGTCCGGGCGCGGGCTGTGGCGATGTCGATAGGCCTCGGGCCGGCCTCCATGTCCTGCGACCGGTGCTGCCCCGGGCGGTTCGGGATCCAGGACACCAGCACCGTGCTCGCGAGCATGAGCACACCCAGTCCGCTCGCGGCGACCTCGATGCCTCCGGCCGTCGTCGAGGCGCGCGACGCCACGAGGACGACGAGCGCGATACCGATGGCGCCGCCGAGGTTCATGAACATCGTCCGCAGCCCTACCACGGAGGCCACCCGCTCCGGCGAGATGTCGATGGCTGCGGTGTTCATCGCCGGGTTCGCCACGCCGAACAGGATGCCCGCGAGCGTGATCACGCCCGCCAGCCAGACCACGTTGGACACGGTCACACCGAGGAGCGTGGGCTCGTGGATGCCCTGGCCCAGCAGGAGGAGGCTGCCCGCCATCCCGATCAGCCCGATCCCCAGGGGCCATCGAAACCCCGTCCGCGGGAGCACCATCGCGGCGATGAACGAGGCGACCACCATCGCGCCGGCACGCGGCGAGAGGATGCCGCCACTCTCCGCGGGGGACATGCCGTACGCCGTCTGCGCGTAGAGCGGGATCGTGTTCGACACCCCGATCCACGCGATGCCGAACCCGAACGCGATCGCGTAGAGGGCGACGAGCGGCCGCATGCGCAGAAGGTCGAAGTCCACGACGGGCAGCGCCACTCGCCGCTCATGCCAGACGAACGCCAGCGCCGCGAACGCGCAGCCACCGAGCGCCGCCGACACGAGGCGCATGTCCGGCGACGCTTCGTCACGCCCGAGTTCCGTGAGGGCGAAGATCAGGGTGGTCACCATCACGCCCAGGAGCGTCACGCCGGCGTAGTCGATCGCCCGTCCCGCACGCCGGTCACCCCTCGGGATAAAGAGGAAGCCCAGCGCGGCGATCACGAGGCCGAACGGCGCGTTGAAGCCGAACGTCCACCGCCAGCCCCAGGACTCCACGATCAGCCCGCCGACGATCGGCCCCGCGATCGCACCGAGCGGCATCAGCGACGAATAGAGGCCCACTGGCCGCGTGGCGTCGTCCCCGTAGGCCCTCGCGATGATGCTCGTGCCGGAGGGGATGAGGCCGCCGCCCGCCGCACCCTGCACCGCCCGCGCGAGGACGAGCACGTACACGTTCGGCGACAGCGCGCACACGAGTGAGGCAAGGGCGAAGACCGCATACGCGGAGGAGAAGACGAAGCCGTCACCAAAGCGCTCGGACAGCCGCCCCAGCACGGGAAGCGCGACGACCTGTCCCACCATGAAGATCGTGAGCACCCAGCCGCTCCACCGCAGCGGCGCGCCCAGGTCCTCCGTCAGTTCGGCGAACGAGACGGACACCATCCCGAACTGCATCACGAAGACGAGCATGGAGGCCGAAAGGACGGCCAGCAGTACGTGCTTGTTCAGGGTGACGGGCTGGTTCATGAGGTTCCAGGGCTGTCATGTCCCGCCCGCAGGGCGACTGCTCGGCACAGCGTGCACCGTGCTGGGGATGGGGTCACGCGATAGAGCCCTCCGGACCGGTGGTCGCCGGCTGGCGCCCGACCGTGCGAGGCAGCGCGAGGTCATCGAGGACGCCGTCCACGTAGAGCAGCGCCACGGCCTCTCGGCCAGCCTGTTCCGCCTGTGCCCGCTGCCCCTCAGCGCCTGTCGTCAGCGCTTCCACCACGGCCGCGAGCGTCTGCTCGCCGTCCAGCGCTCGGAGGAGCGCAGCCACGAACGGGCTGACCGGCGTCCCGTGGGGGCGCGCCTCGGACACCACCACGTGGCTCAACTCGAAGTCACGCCCCACGAGGGCAGGGCGAACCTCCACGCGGACGTCCGATGCGACGACCGGGATGCGCTCCAGCACGGATGCCCCCAGCGCCTCGACCTCCAGGCGCCGCTCGACCCGGAGGTCCTCGACGGCCTGCACGTTCTCGAGGAACTCCGCCGGCGCCTCGCCGCGGTCGACAACCACGCGCTCGTAGCCCTGGGGCGGCTGCCCGGCGACGGCGCGGATGAACGCATGGCGTGGCGAGTACTCCTCTTCCGCGCCCACGATGCGGCGGGCCTCCCAGAAGTAGGAATCGCTCGTGCGGTTAGAGGAGTAGAACAACTTCGCCATCTCGTGGAAGTGGCGGTACTGCGTGCCGTACAGGTCGCGGTAGGCAAGCGCGGTGAGTTCGCCCAGACGCGCATCCCGACGCGACGCTCTGATGTGCGCCGCCGCGAGGAAGGCGGAACTCATCGCCAGGTGGACGCCGGACGAGAACAGCGGGTCCACGAAGCACGCCGCATCCCCGACCAGCACCCATCCCGGCCCCGCCACCTCGTCCGAGGTGTACGACCAGTCCTTTGTGACGGTGACGTCCGAGACCAGCGTCGCGTCGCGCAGCATCTCCCTGGCGCGCGCAGTCGTTGCAAGCGTGTCCAGCAGGTAGTCGCGAGGGTTGGCGTCGCGGAGGTGCGCACCTGCCCGTTCTGCATCGACGACAACGCCCACGCTCACGCGTTCCGAGTCGATGGGGATCAGCCAGCACCAGCCGTCCTCAAAGCCCTCGATGAGGATGTTGTTCGCCTCGCGTCCGGGGAGCCGGTCGGAGCCGGTGAAGTAGCCGTAGACCGCCAGGTTGCGGAAGAAGGAGTCCCAGCGGCGGACGCCGCGCGCCCTCCCGATGAGCGCCGCCTGGCCGCTCGCGTCCACGACCCACTCCGCGCGGCAGGACCGCTCGTTGCCGGCATCGTCGCGGTACCGGACGCCCACGGCGCGGTCGCCCTCGAACAGCACCTCGAGCACCGTGTGGGCCTCCAGCACCTCGGCGCCGCGGTCACGGGCGTTGCGCAGGAGGATCTGGTCGAACTCGGGGCGGCGCACCTGGTACGCGTGCGGCCATTGCTTGTTCGTCTCATCGAAGAACCAGGCCCACGGCTCGGGCGAGGAGCCCCAGACCATCGTCGCGCCCCACTTGTCGAGGAAGCCCGCCGCCTGCACCGCCGGCAGCGCTCCGATCTCCTCCAGGATCGGCATCGTCGCCGGCAGCAGCGACTCGCCGATGTGCTCGCGGGGGAAGGTCTCGCGCTCGAAGAGGCGGACGCGCAGGCCATCGGCAGCCAGCAGCGCCGCTACCGTGCTGCCGCCCGGCCCACCGCCGATGACGGCGACATCGATGTCCGCAGGCAGTTCGTCGGAAGGAGTCGCCACTCGGCGATGCTAGGCACGCCCCACCGGCAGTGCTAACAATCGTCTGTTCCTGCGCCTGGCCGAGTCTCTACGCCGACCGCGTGCCACAGGCGGATGTCGCCGGCAGCCACTCCACGAGGCCGAACCCGAGCGCGCGTAGCACCTGGACCTCGATCTCGCCGGGATCGGCGGAGGGAGGCTTGGCGGCCTGGTGGAAGCGGATCGGTCCCTCCGGGTAGATCACCGCCCCGCAGCCGGCCTCACGGATCGCCGCCAGGCTTGCCTCGATGCCCTCACGACAGGAGCAGTCCACCCCTCGAAACACCAGGCCGACGCAGGGCCGCTGCACCAGGACGGACGCGACCACCTCCGGGCGAGGGTTGCCGTACACGACGGCCATGTACTCCACCCCATCCACCAGTGACCGCCACCCGTACCCGCGGAACGCGCCCGCCTCCAGGGGCAGGCTCACCTCGGTGACGGGCGCGACGAGTTGCTCGTTGTCGTAGCGGTAGTGCGCCACGTCCTGCACTCGGACCTGGGGGACGTTTGTGCGCCGAGCGTACTCGCGGATCTGAGGCAGATCCGCGAGGTGCCCGTTGGTCGAGAGCATCTCGGCGGTGACGGCCACGGGAGGCAGGCTGACGATGCGGCAGAGGTCCACGCCCGCCTCGCGTCCGCCCGGCACGGCAAGGACGCCGCCGTCCTGCACCGAGACGATGAGGACATCGCCGTGCGGCTGGAAGTCCGCAGGCGAGGCGCCCGGGTCCGCCAGGCGGCGGAGCGTGCCCCAGCGGTCTGCGCCCGTGGCGACCGAGGCGCCCGACCGCGCGTCCCGGACGGAGAGGATGCCGCCGCCCTTGTCGCCGGGGACCTCCAGGCCAAGTTCGCGGAGACGCCTGTCCGGCACCGCGGCCGAGATGAACCCCCGCGCCTTCGATGCCACGTGTGCGAGGTTAGCCGCGGTCGTCTCGCTCGCCGCGAGGCAGAGGAACCCGCGCGTGCGGCCCTCCTGCTCCTCGATGACGACGGCCGGCCGGCCCTCGGCCAGCGCCGCAGCGGCCGCCTGGACGCGGGCGCAGGCGTCCAGGCGGGGCTGACGGATGTCGTACGGAGCCTCAGCGCGCACGGGCGTCAGGCCTCCCGTGGCGGATCGCTCAACTCGCCGTATGCGCCACGGAAGAAGAGGAGCGGCGACGCTTCCGGGCGGGGAATGGCCGCCTCCACCACCTCGCCGAGCACCAGTTCGTGGTCGCCGCCGTCGTACCGGGCGAACACCTCGCAGTCCGCGTAGGCGATCACGCCGTCCAGCACGGGCGCGCCCGTGCTGTGGGCGTGGTAGCCCACCACGTCCGCCAGCCGGGCGAAGTCGCCATCGTGCGCGAAGGCCGTCGAGGTCGCCTCCTGCTCCCGCGCCAGGATGTTCACCGCGAACGACGTCGCCTGGTTCAGCACCGGAAACATCGAGGACGTCCGCGAGACGGCAACGAGCACCAGTGGCGGATCGAGCGAGACAGAGGTGACGGCGTTCGCGGTCATGCCTCGGATCACCTCGCCGTGCTGGGCAGTGACCACCGTCACGCCCGTGGCGAAGTAGCCCATCACGTCCCGGAACAGCCGCGCCTCAACACTCGCAACCACGCTGGCCCCCTGCCGTCTCCGTCTATGCGATCCGTACGGCCTACTGGTAGACGTGATCACCTCGGACGAGCAGGTCCACCACCGCAGGATCGGCCAGCGTGGTCACGTCCCCCACGTTCTCCGGCTCGCCCTCCGCAATCTTGCGGAGGATGCGACGCATGATCTTGCCGGAGCGCGTCTTGGGAAGGCCGTCCACGAACTGGATCCGGTCCGGTGTGGCGATCGGGCTGATCTGCTTCCGGACCTCCGCTCGCAACTGCGCGGCAAGGTCGCCATCCGGCTGCACCCCCGCGTTCAGGATCACGAAGGCGTGGACGGCTGTGCCCTTCACGTCGTGCGGGAAGCCCACCACAGCGGACTCGGCGACCGCGTCGTGCCCCACCAGGGCGCCCTCGATCTCCGCGGTACCCAGGCGGTGGCCCGCCACGTTGAGGACGTCGTCCACGCGGCCGGTGATCCAGTAGTAGCCATCGATGTCGCGGTGGCAGCCGTCGCCGCTGAAGTAGAGGCCGGGGTACGTGGAGAGGTAGGTCTGCACGAAGCGGTCGTGGTCGCCGTAGACCGTCCGCATCATCCCGGGCCACGAGCGCTTGATGCAGAAGCGCCCCGACACATCGTTGCCCTCGAGCTCCCGCCCTTCCTCGTCGACCACGCAGGGCTCGACGCCGAAGAACGGGAGGGAGCCAGAGCCGGGCTTCATCGGGATGGCGCCGGGCATGCCAGTGATGATGTGGCCGCCGGTCTCCGTCTGCCAGTAGGTGTCGATGACGGCGCACCGCTCCTCGCCCACCACGCGGTAGTACCAGCGCCACGCCTCCGGGTTGATCGGCTCACCGACCGATCCGAGGAGGCGCAGGCTCTTGCGGCTGTAGCGCGTGACGTGCTCGTCGCCCTCGCGGGCGATGGCGCGGATGGCCGTCGGGGCGGTGTACAGCTGGGTGATGCCCAGCCGGTCCACCATGTCCCAGTAGCGCCCGGCGTCCGGGTAGGTGGGCACGGACTCGAAGAGCACGGAGGTCGCGCCGTTCGCGAGCGGCCCGTACACGATGTACGAGTGCCCCGTCACCCAGCCCACGTCCGCGGCGCAGCAGAAGACGTCATCCTCGCGCAGGTCGAAGACGTAGAGCGAGGAGAGCGCCACGTGCAGCAGGTACCCCGCCTGCGTGTGCAGGACACCCTTCGGCTTTCCGGTGGAACCGGAGGTGTAGAGGATGAACAGCGGGTCCTCGGAGTCCATCGCCTCCGGCGGGCAGTCCGTGGACTGCGCGTCCAGTTCCTCCCGCCACTGGAAGTCGCGGCCCTCCTGCATGGGCACGTCCGTGCCCGTGCGCTGGTAGACGATCGTGAACTCGACTGTGTGGCCGGGCTCCTTGAGGGCCTCGTCCACGTTGGTCTTGAGCGCCACCGGCCGCCCGCCTCGACGCCCCTCGTCCTGCGTGATGATGGCGCGGCACGACGAGTCGTCGATGCGGTCCCGGATCGACTGAGGGCTGAAGCCACCGAAGATGACGGAGTGGACGGCGCCAATGCGCGCGCAGGCGAGCATGGCGACGCAGATCTCGGGCGTCATCCCCATGTAGATGGCGACGCGGTCGCCCTTCTTGATGCCGCGAGCACGCAGCGCGTTCCCGAGCCGCGCGACCTCGTCGTGCAGTTCCTGGTACGTCATGGAACGCGTCTCGCCGGGCTCGTCACCCTCCAGGATGAACGCGCGCTTGTTCGCGCGGGTCGGCAGGTGACGGTCGATGCAGTTCACCGAGACGTTCAGCTTGCCGCCCAGGAACCAGGCGACGCGCCCCGAGCGCAGGTCCTCGTCACAGACCTGGGTGAAGGGCTCCATCCAGTCGAGGTGGGTGTTCGCCATCTCGCCCCAGAACCCGTCGCGGTCCTCGATGCTGCGCCGGTAGAGCGCCTGGTACTCCTCGAACGAGGAGACCAGGGCGCCCGCCTGCGCGGCGGGTGGTGGCGGGTACGACTCGTGTACCGGCAGTCCTGCTTCGTTGGTCGCCTGCACGTTGGCGCCTCCCTGGGAGCGCGTGGCCGAACACAACCCGAGCGGCCTCGAGGACGCTCGACCACTTCCTGGATCGGGTGCGACACCGCCGCCAAGGCGCACGCCTCGACGTCGGCGCTGATGCCGAGCCACGGAGGGGAGGACGATGGCGGAACCGCTCCCCTCGTTCGGCCGAGCCTACGAAGGGCCGCCACCACGCACCAAACAACATGGTGGTTCGTCCCCGCCGCGCTGCCGCGCTAGCGTCCCCCGGGACATCGACGGAGGGAGGATACATGACTCACGTAATGATCCTGATCGGCGCCGTCACGCCGCCGGGCCGGCTGCACGCAGCGCTCTCCGCCGCCGCGGAACAGTCGGCGACGACCGCCCGAGTGGCAACGCTCCGCGAGTTCAACCTGGGCTTCGCGGACGGCCGACCCGTCGAGGAACGCGATGACGACGCGGCGGCCCTCCTCGACACGATCGCTTCGGCTGGCGGCATCTTGGTCGCCACGCCCGTCTACCACGGGTGGCTGCCCGGCGCGCTCAAGAACGCCCTCGACCTGGTGCCGAAGGACGGGCTCCTCGGCAAACCGGTCGCCCTCGTCGTGCAGGGAAACGACGCAGCGCACGCAAACACAACCGTCGAGGCGCTGCGCGACATCGTGACCTACCTCGGCGCCACGGTGCGAGGAGAACCGGTCGTGCTCCTCGACGACGCATTCGTCGAGGGACGCGCGCGGCCGGGGGTCGTCGCCGATCTGGCGGCAGCCATCGACCGAGCGGGGGCGGAGTGAGGGGCGGACCGGCCGGTTGAGCCGAACGTTCCCTCACCCGGCGAAGGAGCAGGACACCGGGTGAGGGAACGGGCTATCGAGGGACGCCCGGCGCTGCCTGGCGGCTACACCGAGGCCGCATCGATCAACTGCGGGGTGGCGGGGTCCTTCTCCCACGGTCCGGTCAGGCCCAGTTCGTCGCCGATCTCGCGCACGGCCGGCAGCACGTCCGAGCCGAACAGCCGCAGGCTGCGCATGGTGTCCTCGTGGGTCATGGCGCCGTCGCCGTCCCAGAAGAAGATGCTGCCCGGCCTCAGGGTCTCCAGCACGTGGCGGATCTTGGGGATCACCGTCTTCGGCGTGCCCGTGATGATCGTGTAGTTCTGGAGCTGCTCGTCATACCCGGCCTGACTCGCGGCCGTCGGCGCCGCCGGCTTCGCACCGTTGCCACTCGCACCGTTCCCGGAACCGT
>CAYTRA010000044.1:0-11805 GCA_964439675.1 uncultured Dehalococcoidaceae bacterium | reverse complement strand
AAGACCAGGCGGTCGTTGCCGGCGCTGGTGCGCGCGATGGAGAACTGGCCCAGCGGCTGGGCGTTGGTGCCGTAGCCGAAGACGCCCACGTTGCTGGGGTCCGGGAGGTCGCTGCTGACGCGGACGATCACCGTCCGAGCGGCATTCCCGGCCGGCAGGCCGGCGCCGCTGGTGTTGAGGATGAGCGCGGAGCCGTCCGCGAAGATCGGCGTCGCGCCGCCGCAGTCGGCCGCGACATCACCCGCGACGACGTTGCCCACGATGAGGCCGTCCAGGCCGTTGCCGGACTGGTCCGGCACCACGCTGCCGGTCTCCGGCAGACAGGCCCAGTACAGGCCAGGCGTGAGCGCGTTCAGCGTGCCGACAGCCGTGCTGCCGGCGGTGATCCAGATCGGGTCGCCATCCGGGTCGCTGTCGTTGTCGAGGACGCTGACCACGGCGGGCTCGCCCATGTCCGTCTCGGCCACGTCGTCCACGGCGATGGGCGCGGCGTTGTTGTGCGTGACCTCGACGGTCACGGTGGCGGTGCCGCTGTTCCCCTGGCCGTCCGTCGCGGTGTAGGTGAAGGTGTCCGTGCCGGTGATGCCGGGGATCGGTTCGTAGGACACGGTCAGGCCACCGTCGATGGTGACGGTGCCGAAGACGCCCTGCGTGACCGCGGTGATCGTGAGCGTGCCACCCGTGGACGGCGTGTCGTTGGCCAGGACATCAATCACGGTGACGACGTTCGCGTCGGCATCGACGGCGTCGTCCTCGAGCGCGAAGTCGTCACCCGTCACGGTGACGGTGACCGTGGCGCTGTCGCTGCCGCCGTTGCCGTCCGAGACGGTGTAGATGAACGTGTCCGTGCCGGTGAAGCCGGCGTTGGGCGTGTAGGTCAGGCCGCCCGCGGTCTGCGTCACCACGCCGTTCGAGGGCTGCGAGAACCCGGCGCCGGCGCTCACGTCGTCGATGGCCTGGTGCAGGCCGGCGACCTCGTCGCCGGTGAGGGCGCGGTCAAAGACGGCGAAGTGGCGCATCTCCGCGCCGGCGCTCACGGCGCCGTAGAGCGTGCGGCCCAGGACCACCTCGCCGTCCACGGTCGCGAGCGGCGCGATCGTCGAGGGCGCACCCGCGACGCCGTCCGCGTACGCCGTCAGCGTCGTGTTGCCGTCGTAGACGATGACGATGGTGTGCTCCGCGCCGTCGCCGATGTTCACGCCGACCGGCAGCTGCAGCACCGTGTCATTGCCCCAGGAGGCAAAGACGAGGCGGTCGTTGCCGCCCGAGGTGCGGGCGATGGAGAACTGGCCGAGGCCCACGCCGTTCGTGCCCATGCCGAAGATGCCCACGTCACCGGGCCCGGCGAAGTCCGTGCGGTAGCGCAGCATGACGGAGCGAGCGGCCTGCCCCTCCGGCAGGCCGGGGGTGGCGCGCGAGACGCTCGCCGAGGCGTCCGGGAACGTCATGGCGGTGCCGCCACCACAGTCGGCGGCCGCCGGGCCGGCGACGACGCCCGCGCTCACCGAGCCGTCACGGCCGTTGCCGGACTGGTCGAAGAGTGACGTGGCGCCAGTGGGCAGACACGCCCAGTGCAAGATCGGCGAGTAGGCCTGAATGCCCGGGATCGCCGAGTCACCGGCGGCGATCACCAGTGGGTCGCCGTCCGGGTCCGAGTCGTTCGCGAGCACGTCGATCTCGATGGCGGTGTCGCGGTCGGTGGCCGCGGCGTCGTCCAGCGCCAGCGGCGGGTTGTTCTCGCCGCTACCGCCCACCTCGACGGTCACGGTCGCGGTGCCATCGCCGCCCTGGTCGGACGAGACGGTGTACTGGAACGTGTCGTCGCCGAGGAAGCCCTCGTCGGGCGTGTAGACGATGGTCGTGCCATCGATGACCGCCGTGCCGTGCGCCGGCTCCGTGACGGACTCGATGGTGAGGACGGCGCCCGGCTGGGCGGAGTCGTTCGCCAGCACGTCGATGACCACGGCCACGTCGGTGTCCGTCGCCGCGCTGTCGTTGTTGGCCGCGACGCCCGGCGTGACCTCGATGGTCACGAGGGCAATGTCACCGCCGCCGTTGCCGTCCGAGATGGCGTAGAGGAACTGGTCCGTGCCGGTGAAGCCGGCGTTCGGGGTGTACGTGAAGCCCAGGTGGTCTGGGTCCTCCACCACGGTGCCGAAGCGCGGCACCGTGTGGGACTGGTTCAGGACAGCCGCCTCAATCGAGGCGTGCACCAGGTAGGCGTCGTCCTCGGTGATGGCGTTGGGGAAGATGGCGAACTGGCGCATCTCGTCGCCGGCGCTCTGCCAGCCCCACGGCGACTGACCCAGCATCACCGTGTCATCGATGGTGGTGAGCGGGGTGTGGAGCGTGCCTTGGCCGGAGGGGATGCCGTCGTAGTACGCGTAGACGGTCACGTCGCCGTCGTACACGAACATGATGTTGTGCTCGTTGCCGTCCGCGATGTTGGAGCCCGGCGGCAGGTCGAAGTGCAGGTCGTTGGCCCAGGACGTGAAGATCAGCTTGTCGTTGCCCAGGATGGTCCGGGACACGGTGAACTGCGAGAAGGGGATCCCGTTCGCGCCGTAGCCGAAGAGCGGGATGTCCGCAGGGGCCGTGGTGGTGTTGGCCTTGTAGCGGACGAGCGCGGAGCGCGCCGCCTGGCCGGTGGGCAGGCCGGGGTTGTCCAGCGTGACCACGCCGTCCGGCCCGGCGAAGACCATGGCCGTGCCGTTGTCACAGTCGCCCGTCTCCGCACCGAAGCCCACGCCGCTGCCGACGTTGCCGTCGCGGTTGTTGCCGCTGGTGTCGCCCAGCACGGACGTGCCGCCTTCCGGCAGGCACTCCCAGTGCAGGAGCGGACCCTGGCGAAGGATGGCGCCACGGGCCAGCTGGCCCGGCGAGATGTAGACGGCCTGGCCCTCCGGGTCTGTGTCGTTCGCGATCACCTCGATGTGGATCGCCTCGCCCAGGGGCGTGGTGACCAGGTCATCGACGGCGTTCGGCGAGGTGTTCGAGGGGGTGACGGTCACCGTGACGACACCGACCGTCACATTGCCCTCGGTCGTCTCGAGCGTGTACTCGAAGACGTCGGTGCCCACGAACTCGGCGATGGGCGTGTACTCGATGGTCACGCCGTCCTCGAGGACGCTAGCCGTGCCGTTGGCCGGCGCGGAGACGGAGGTGATGGAGGCCGAGACGCCGTCCGGGATGGCGTCGTTGGCGGCGGCGTTGAAGGTGAGCGTGTTGCCGGTGATGACCGTGACGTTGTCCGGCTGGGCGCCGGCGACGCCCGTCACCTGCACGGTGACGACCTGCGAGGAGGAGCCGCCCTGGCCGTCCGTCACGGAGTAGGTGAACGTGTCCGTGCCGATGAAGCCCGGGTTCGGCGTGTACGTGACCGTCGCGCCGTCCGTGACCACCGACCCGTTCGAGGGCTGCGTGAGCGCCTGGCCGAGCGCGCCCGCGTCGATGACCGCGTCGAGGTTGGCGATCGTCGAGGCGTCCAGGACGCCGTGGAAGATGGCGAACTGGCGGATCTGGTCGCCGGCTCCGATGCCGCCGAACAGGTTCTGACCCAGCACGACCGAGGTGCCGACGGTGTTCAGCGGGGCGAACAGTGTGGCTGGCGCGCCCGCCACGCCGTCCAGGTACGCGGTGATGGTGTTCGCGCCGTCGTAGGTGACGACCAGTGTGTGCTCCAGGCCGTCGCCCAGGTTCGAGCCGGCCGGCAGGGGGACGACGATGTCGTTGCCCCAGGCCGAGAAGATCAGCTGGTCGTTGGCCCAGTCACGGGAAACGGAGAACTGACCGTTCCCGGTCGCGTTGGTGCCCATCCCGAACAGGCCGACGCCGCCCGCCAGGCTCTGCTCCGCCTGGAAGCGCAGCAACACGCTGCGAGGCAGCGCGCCGACCGGCAGCGCGGGCACCTCGGCAGAGACGACCGCGGCCGCGTCCGCCGGGAAGTCGAAGGCGTGAGCGCCGCCGCAGTCACCGTCCGCGTCGCCGGGCGTCACCGCCGCGCCGATGGTCCCGGTGTTCCCGTTGCCGGACAGGTCCGTGACCACGCCGCCGCCGGCGGGGTAGCACTCCCAGAAGAGGATGGGCGAGGAGGCCTGGATTGCGGCGCGGGCGATCGCGCCGGGAGCGACCTGCAGAGTGCCGCCGTCAGGGTCGGAGTCGTTGGCGAGGACGTCGATGACGACCTGCGTGTCCTGTGGGGTGGTAGCGGCGTCAGCGGCTGCGACAGGCGGTAGGTTATCGCCCGGTTCAGCGAACGCGCTGGTGGTCAGGATGACGACCGCGAGGCCGATCGTCCCGATGACGGCGATGGCCGCCAGTTGTAGGAGACGCGTTGGATACGACATTCTACCGCCCAGGAATCGCCTAATACCCCTCATCCGACGTGTGAGAACCTAAAGCAGTCTCAACCTACGTGGGTGACGATTCCCTGAATGTCCACACCTCCTCTACTGCTTCTCTACCTGTTCGGCGGCCATTCACCGCGCGAGGGGTGGCGAGAGCGCCTGCGAGCCCGATTCTGCGGCGGAAGCAGACATAACCGAAAGCCGGGTTGGCGAGAGGGCTACGTGTCAGTTAGGTCGACGCTACCAGGATCCTCCGCCGCCACCGCCACCGCCGCCGCCAGAGAAGCCCCCACCCGAGAAACCGCTCCCGCCGGAGCCGCCGGGCGTCGCGGCGATGGTGCCTGCGCTGCTGACGGCGAACGAGTGCATGGACTGTGAGAACGTCGCCACCTGGAACGCGTGGATGCCTCCGGCGCCCGTGTACCAGGAGGGCTGCGGAAGGTCGTCCAGGCCCTCGAAAGCCTTCGCCCAGCCCTCTGTGGCGCCGAAGACGATGGCGTACGGGAGGTAGTCGTAGAAGAGCGACGCCTGCTCCGCGAAGCGGGCGCGGTAGACCTCCGCGCTGGTGATGAAGCGTTCGAAGCCACGGATGCGTCGCAGCATGGCGCTGCCCTTCGCCGTCCGCGCTGGCATCGCGCCGTGTCCGGCGATGAGCGCGACGCCAGCGATCGGCAGCGGCAGCGGGATGAGCGCCCAGTGCGTGAACGCAGCCGCGAGGACGATCGCCCCGATGCCCAGGACGAACGCGGCGACGCCGACCGCGAGCCACAGGTTCCGCGTGCTGTCCGGGCTCTTGCGGTACCAGCCCTGCTCGACCATCGTCGCGTACATCGCCTCCTTCACCTTGTTGAGGCGCTCCACGAACTTCGTCTTCAGGTCGGAGACCAGCACCTCGTCGCCGTCCTCGAACAGGCCGTCCAGCAGCAGGCGCTCGTACTCCTCGAGGCCGACCGACGGCTTCAGGCGGTAGAGACGCCAGTCCTGCTTCGTCCGCAGCAGTTGCCGCTCCTCGATCTCCTCGATGCCGAGGTAGCCGCGCGTGGCGAGGTCGATGATCGTGGCCGTGACATCGATGGGGTGGACCGTCTCGTCGCGTAGCGCCCCGATCTCGCCGGGCTTCAGGCCCGCCGGGGGCGTGTACTCCACCGGGTAGGGGCCGCCCTCGAAGAGAGGGACGCGCTCCACGTCGCCGCTGGCGGTGCCGAAGGCGGCGTCCACCGCGGAGCCTCGCCAGCGGCGGTCGCGCCCGGCCACCCAGAACAGCCGGCCGACACCGAGGGCGAGCGCGAGACCGAGGGCCGCCGTGATCCCGACGGTGAGCGGGGAGACCATGAAGGCTCGGCGGAAACTCCAGCGCTCGTCGAGGATCGGCTCTGGCGTCGGCGACACGGCACCGACCGGGAACCCGACCACCACGCTCACGTCCTGGAACGGGCCCAACCCCTCGTGTACGAAGCGAGCGGTCTGCGCCTGCGTCATGGCGCTGTCGCACGACAACCGTGAGCCCTCCGGCCCCGCGAAGCATCGAGCCGCCTCGAGGACGCCCGGAGCGTTCACCGTCACCGTGACGGCGTCAATCGGCACTGCCCAGCCCGAGCCCACGGCGTTCCAGTACAACTCGTCGTGCGACTCGAAGTGGTTCAGGGCGCCTCGGACGCGGTAGAGCAGCGTGTAGGTGTGCCGGCCGCTGATCGTCTCGTCCGGGTCGCCGACGCGGATGCGCTTCCGCCCGCCCTCAATGTCCTCCACCTGGTAGTCGGCGGAGGCGCCGCCGCTGGCGGTGACCTCCATCACGTCGAGTTCGTAGACACGGTCGTAGCGGTCGTCGTAGTGGTAGCGGACGGGGATGTCACGCAGGATGCCGTGGCGCTCCGCCTCGCCAAAGTCGTAGTCGATCGACTCCAGGACCTCGATGTCTCCGTTCGACGCGATGCGGATCGTGACCTCGAAGCGGTGGATGCGCTCGCCGGCCTGCGCTGATGCGCGGTCGACGACGATGATGCCGAGGGCCATCGCAACGAGCGCGACAAGCGCGACCATGCCGAGCATGGCCAGACGACGGACGATCACAGGCGGCTCCCCGCTGCGGTCACCTCTTGCGGCAGAATATGGCACATCCCGCGCGGGCGCGTGCCGCGCCTGATCGACGAGACGAGGATCGCTCATGGACCTGTGGTTGATCGTCGTCATCGCGATCGCCGTCGTGCTGCTGTTGTGGCTTGCATGGACGTTCAACCGCCTCGTCCGAGCGCGCAACGGTGTGACGGAGGCGTGGGCCTCCGTGGGCGTGGAGTTGACCCGACGCCATGACCTGGTGCCGCGACTCGTCGAGGCGGTACGCGGCTACGCCTCGCACGAGTCCGAGATCTTCGAACGTGTCGCACAGGCTCGCTCGCAAGCGGAGTCCGGCGAGCCCGTGGCGGAGAGCACGCTCACGAGCGCCATCCGCTCGTTGTTCGCCGTTGCGGAGGCGTACCCGGACCTCCGCGCGTCCGAGAACTTCGCCACGCTGCAGGACGAACTGGCGACCACCGAAGATCGCATCGCCTACGCGCGCGGCTACTACAACGCCTGGGTCACGGACTACGAGACGCTGCGCCAGACGTTCCCGCCCTCGCTCGTCGCCTCGCTGTTCCGGTTCGGTCGCCGCCCGTTCTTCGAGGCGGACGTGTCATCGCGAGCGCCCGTCGCTGTCGCCCTCGATGACGTCGAGGCAGACCAGCCGGCAGGCTGACCGACACACCCGCGCCCTCGCGCTGTCACGTTCCAGCGATGATCCCGCCGTGCGCTGTTGCCTCTGGCAGGGGCGCTGTCCCGCATCCTTCCAGCACACCACAAATGCGGAACGCAAGTGCAGGAGGCGAGACATGGCGAACGAGAAGGGCGTCACCGACAAGGCCAAGGGCAAGGTCCAGCAGGCCGCCGGTGAAGCGCAGACGCGCGCCGGCGATGCCATGGACGATGAAGAGATGCAGGCCAAGGGCGAGCAGCGCCAGGCCGAAGGCAAGATGAATGAGATGAAGGGCGAGGCCAAGGACAAGATCGAGGACGTGAAGGACAAGCTCTCCTAGCCCTCGACGCCCCGCCTGACCCGACGACGCCACCCTTCCGGGTGGCGTCTCTGCTCCTCGCGCCGTCCGGCCTCGGGCGGTACGCTAGCCCTCGATGCTGCGCGGGAGTAGCTCAGTGGTAGAGCGCCTGCCTTCCAAGCAGGATGTCGCGAGTTCGAACCTCGTCTCCCGCTCCAGTCCTCTCGCCGCCCTCGGCTGAGAGCGTGTTGCCAGTGCTCCCCGGCTCCTCGCTCGCGGGCAACTTCGGCCTTGCGAGGGCGCGCCCAGCGATCTGTCCCGACACGAGTGGTCGCTCCGACCCGCGAACACCACAGGGCCGCACAACGTAGCGGGCAGCGCGCGCGATCGCGTTGCGGCTATCTCGCGAGGTGATCAGCGGCACATGTGCATCGCTGACCGTCCGTAGAAATGCGCGCGTTCTGGGGGTTGCGATGACATCTATATCGTGCAATAACGGGTGACATTCCAAAGACCCCACGCCCCAGCACCACCGACAAGGGAGTCCCTGATGTCTGGTAACGGGACGGCGCGGCCTCTGTTTGCCTTCCGCCACCACCATCTCCACGCGCTGCTCCTGGTCATCTCATTCGGAGCCGCAGTCCTGCTCCTCCTCGCGACGCCGAGGACGGCGGAGGGCGCGCCCTTCACGGTGACGAACGCGCTGGACTCGGGCGCGGGATCCCTGCGGCAGGCCATGCTCGACGCGCTGGCGAACGCCGAGGCCGACACCATCACCTTCGACGCCAGCCTGGACGGCCAGACCATCACCCTCCAGTCCACGCTGCCGACGGTGAACAACATGGACGGCCTGACCATCGACAGCTCAGGCGTGGGCATCACCATCAGCGGAGGCGGCGCCCACCGAGCCTTCGTGGTGGACGGCGGGTCGCTCACCATCGACTCGCTCACGATCACGAACGCGAATGAAACCTTCGGCGACGGTGGCGCGATTAGCGCAGTGAACAGTAGCGCGGTGACCCTGCTCAGTTCCTACCTGCATGGCAACAGCGCCGCCCAGAGTGGAGGAGCGATCAGCATCCTGTCGAGCTCACAGCTCACGATGCGGAACAGCACGCTATCGGGGAACACGGCGGCCGACAGCGGCGGGGCTCTGCTCATCAACTCGGGCACAGCCGTGATTGAAAACTCCACCATCAGCGGGAACCATGCCACAACCACGGGTGGGGGCGCCGCGCTCCGTGCATCCATCACGCTCACTAACGTCACGATCTCGGGTAACACGGCGGGCGCCGCTTACGGTGGTGTGCACCACATCGGTCAACCGTGGAACATCCAGAACACGCTGATTGCAGGCAACACCGCGCCGGCAAACCCGAACTGCGGCGGCTCGCCCACCTCGCTCGGAAACAACCTCATCGGCGACACCGCCGGGTGCACCATCACCCCAGCGGCGGGAGACCAGTTCGATGTCGCGGCGAACCTCGATGTCCTCGCGGACAACGGGGGCGGGCTGCCGACGCACGCGTTGCTGGCGGGCAGCCCCGCCATCGACACCGGGGACTCCGCGGCCTGTCAGGCCCTCGCGGGTGGCGCGGTCGACCAGCGCGGCGTCGCGCGCCCGGTCGGCGCGTGCGACATCGGCGCGTACGAGGCGATCCAGGTGTCGGTCGCGGACCTCGCCGCGAGCGAGGGTAATGCCCTGGCGACGGTCAACGCCGTGGTCACGCTCTCCTCGGCCCTGCCGGCGGGCTTCGCGGACATCGCGGTGGACTACGCCACGGCGGACGGCACGGGGACGGCCGGCACGGACTACGTCGCCGTCCCCGGCACGACCCTCACGTTCACGGCCGGGGGCGCCACCTCGGCCAACGCGCCCGTGGACGTCATCGGCAACACGATGGAGGAGGGCGACCGCACGTTCCTCGTGAACCTCAGTAACGTTAGCGCCGGCGCACTGCTGGGCGACGCGCAGGCCACCGTCACGATCGAGGACAACGACGGCCCGATCGAAGTCACGAACACGAACGACTTCGGCCCGGGCTCGCTGCGGCAGGCGATGCTGGACGCCTTCGCGGACCCGGGGGCGGACACCATCAACGTGACCGTGAGCGGCACAGTCACGCTCGCGTCGTCGCTGCCGACGGTGAACGACGCCGACGGCCTCGTCATCGACGCGTCGGGTGCGGACTTCACGATCAACGGCGCGGACGCGCACGTGGCGTTCCTGGTGGATGGCGGGGTCCTGGAAGTCCGGTCGCTCACGATCGCTGAGACCTGGCGGAACACCTTCGGCGGGCCGGCCCTCTGGGTGCGGGGTGGCGGCAGCGCCACGGTGATCGACTCCTACTTCCACGACAACCAGGCCGTCGCAACCACGCACGGGGGCGGCGCCGTCGTGGCGAACGAGAACTCCATCCTGACGGTCCGGGGCAGCACGATCGCCGACAACTTCACGCGAGGGAACGCGGGCGCCATCCACGTCGTCAGTGCGACCGCGACGATCGAGAACACCACGATCAGCGGGAACGACGCCGAGGGGTGGGGCGGGGGCGTCATCTCCTCCACCGGCAGCACGGTGACGATGACCAATGTCACCATCTCCGGCAACCACTCGGACAATGCCGGCGGCGGCCTGTTCCAGTCCGGGGGCGCGGCGCTGAGCCTGCGCAACACGATCGTGTCGGGCAACACGGCGCCGGCGTCGCCCGACTGCGGCGGCTCGGTCACCTCGCTCGGCAACAACCTGGTGGGCGACACCACCGCCTGCACGATCGCTGCCGCGGCGGGCGACCAGTTGGACCAGGCCGCGAACCTCGGCGCGCTCGCGGACAACGGCGGAGGCATGCCGACGCACGCGCTCCTGGCCGGCAGCGCCGCCATCGACAACGGCGACACCTGTGCGGGGACCACGGACCAGCGCGGCATCGGCCGCACCCAGGGCCCGGCGTGCGACATCGGCGCGTACGAGGCGCTCCAACTCTCGATCGCCGACGCCGCCGCAGCCGAGGGCGACGCGGGCACGACGGCGTTCAACGCCGTCGTGTCGCTGTCCTCGGCGCTCCCGGCGGGCTTCCCGAGCGTGACCGTGGACTTCAGCACGGCCGACGGCACGGGGACGGCTGGCGTGGACTACGTCGCGGTGGCCGGCACCACGCTCACGTTCACGGCCGGCGGTGCGAGCACGGCGAACGCGAGCGTGGACGTGAACGGCAACACCGTGGAGGAGACGAACCGCACCTTCCTCGTCGACCTGGCTAACGCTTCCGGCGCCGTCCTCGTCGACGCGCAGGCGACGCTCACGATCCAGGACGACGACGCCCCGCCGCCACCGCCGCCGCCTCCACCGGCGGACTCGCCGGACGAGATCGGCGGGGTGCCGGTCGATACCGCCGACTCCGTCCCGGTGGATGAGACGCCGGTGGAGGGCAGCATCACCGGGCCGGACGGCACCGAGATCACGGTCGCCTTCGACCCGACGACGCTGCCACCCGGCCTGCCCGAGTCGCTCACGCTCGCCTTCGGCGCCGTCGGCGACCTCGACGCCCTGCGCCCCGCGCCCGGCGGCGCGACGCTGCTGACCGCGCTGGCTACGGAGCTCACCGGGGAGGAGGGCAGCGTCCCGGCGACGCTGAGCGCGCCCGCGGAGGTGACGCTCACCCTCGCCCCGGACGGCCTCGGCGGTGCGGACCCGGCGACGGTGTTCGTGTTCCGCTCCACGCCGGCCGGGTGGGTGCGCGTGCCCGCCGAGGTGACGGTGAGCCCGGATGGGACGCTGACCTACACCGCGGCCGTGGAGGACCTGCCGGCCACCCTCGCGCTGATGTCCGTGCCGGACTGGGGCGCGTTCGTCCCGGCGCCGCCCGCCGCCGGGGTGGGGCTGACGCGCTGGCAGGGCGGTGACTACGAGGAGATGGACTCGGCGCTGCCGCAGGGCGCAGCCACGTGGGTGTTGGTGGACGGCGAGTGGGTGGTCTACCGCCCCGGCGCCCCCGCCTTTGTCCTGGCCGCCTTCCTCGAGGCGTTCCCGGATGGCCTCCCGCCCGGCACGCCGGTGCTGATCACGCGCTGAACGACCCGGCATCGGGCCGGACAGACGGGCCCCGCGCAGATGCGCGGGGCCCGCTCGGTGGACGGATCTGGACCTCGTGTTCCTCTCACGACCTCCGCCTGCGAATGCGGCCCCAGGGCTTGAAGACCGAGAGCAGGAAGGCGACGAGGAGGGCAGCCGAGGAGACGACCGGCGGGAAGATCATGTCGCTCTCGAGGAAGGTGACCACCTCCCCGGCGGCTGCCTGGCGACCTTGTTCGCCCAACTCGGACACGCCAGGGCCGAGCGCGAACAGGACGAGGACCGTCAGGACGATGTTCAGCGCCAGCTTCACTGCCACCCACCAATAGCGCACCAGGCCGTACGTGGTCCCGAGTCC
>CAYTRA010000043.1:0-11883 GCA_964439675.1 uncultured Dehalococcoidaceae bacterium | reverse complement strand
GCCACCAGCGCCGGGAGGATCTCCGACTCCTTGTAGAGCGGCACCAGGATCGTGTAGACGGGCAGGCTGCGGTCATCCAGCGCGTCCACGTCCTCCTGCGTCACGGGGACCTCGAGGGTGTGCGAGAGCGCGCGGTAGATCAGATAGAACTTGTAGCCGGAGAACGCCAGGTAGAACCCGGTGCTCAGCGCCATGAGCACCGTGAGCGTGCCGATGGGGAACAGCGCCAGCACCGCCACCAGCGCCGCCACCAGCCCGATGAAGAACCACTTCTGCCCGCGACTCAGCACCTTGTACGCCGACTCCGAGGGTGAGCGGCGCATGAGCTCGGAGGCGGACAGGTCCAGGTAGTGCTCGTGGAAGAGTCGCTCCAGCGCGTCCCGGATGTCCGCGCGGGTGGTGGCGACGAACTGGATTGATCGGCCCGTCAGAGCGCGAGCGGCGTCCTGCGCGGCGGTATCCGCAGGATCGGCGACGGCGACGGTGATCGTGCCGCCTGGCTGCTCGTCCAGCGGGACCATCTGGCGTTCGCGGCAGAAGTCCTCCGGCAGCAGGTCGCCGATGGAGCGCTCCAGGTCCACGCCGCGAATGGTGATGAAGGGCATGCCGGCCTGCTGGGCCAGTTGCTCCCCCAGTTGCTCCTCTGACACCACGCCCAGCGACAGCAGCGCCTCGCCCAGGCGCACGCCCGTCTGCTCCGACAGGTCGATGGCGCGTTCCAGGTCCTCGCGGTTGAGGAGGTCCGCCTCCAGCAGCAGGTCGCCGATAGTGCTCCGTCCGTGGGCGCGGTGCGCCGCCTCGCGGATGTCCTGTCGGGTGGCGGGCTGGACATAAAACGACTCGCCGAGGCTGCGCCGCAGGCGGTTGATGGCGCCCTCGTCCAGCGGGTCCGCCATCGCGAGGACCATGATGCCCTCGTGGAAGCGCACGGGGAGGGCGCCGGTCTCGAGGCACTCCGCCAGCGGGAGGCGGCGGGCCAGTTCGTGGTCCACGGGGTCGTCCAGCACGCGGCGCGTGACCATGTGGCCGCTCACGCCGGTGGAGGTCTCCAGGCGGTCGCGGCGGGCGAGGGAGAGCGGGGCCGTGTGCAGGTAGCGGGCGAAGGCGGCGCGCAGTTCGTCCGGGCTGACCAGGTCCAGTCGCGACACCGCGATGTCGAGGGCCTCGCCGGTCTCCTGCATGCGACGGAACATGCCCAGGATGCGCACACGCCTCAGGTTGTAGTGCTGCTCCAGCAGGCGACCGAAGGCGACGTACGCCTCCGAGATCGCGCCGATGTCCACCGCCGCCAGGTCGAATCGCGCCGTCTCCAGGTCGTCCTCGCGCGCCACCGCCAGGCGCAGCGCCAGCTGGTGCTGGCCGGCCAGCCGTCGAGCGACGTCCACCTGGTCAGGCGAGGAGATGGCCACCGTGAGCACGTCGCCCTCGCGGAGGACGGGGAGGACGGGCGGGGCGTTCGGGCCGACCGCGCGGAGGGCGGCCGCCTCTGGCTGCGGGCGCAGCAGCAGGTGGTGCAGGCGCGGCAGCAGTGCGTCCAGCGCCACCGCCTCCGACCGCTTGTCGTTGTCGATGATCGTCCAGAGGCGCTCCAGGTCAGTGGAGCGCAGCAACTCCAGGTCCACGTCCACGGCCTGGGCCTCCGAGGACGTGACGAAGGAGGCCTCCGCCAGCAGCCGCACGGTGCGCTCCGGGTCGCCGATGCGCATGAGGGCGGGCTGTCGCCGAGCGAGCGGCTCCAGGATCTCCTCCAGCGTGTCGCGCTCGACGTATACCGGGCGGATGCGGCGGCCGAAGAGCGCCGCGAGCCCTCGGCGGGAGCGCGTGTCCCACGGGTTCGTCATCGCGACCTCGACGTCCGCCTCGCCGATGCCGATGACGGCGACGCCGAGGCGGCGGCTGAGGCGGAGCGGGAGCACGGCGGCCGCGTGCGCGTCGATGGAGTTCAGGCCTCGGAAGGGGCGGGCGCCGGCCATGTCGGCCATAGCGGTGCGGATCTGCTGCGGCCGAATGCCCGCGAGACGCGCGATGGCCTGCTCCGGCTCCTCGCCGGTCTGGCGCGCCACGCGGAGCGCCGCCTCCGCCTCGGCTTCACCCACCAGGCCCGCGCGCGTGACGGCGCGCACCGCGTCGCCGCGGGTGGAGGCGTCGTCGTCCTGGAGGTCGTCCAGCAGCACCTGCAACTGCTCGCTGCTCACCAGCACCGGGCGCACGACCAGCCCGAAGGTCGCCTCGAACTCACTCATCGCCTCGATGGAGGGCGGCTCGGCGACGGCGACGAACAGTTCGTCGTCCAGCGACCAGAGCGGCAGTACGCGGTGCCGGCGCAAGAACGCCGCCGGCGCCAGCGCGTCCAGGTCAGCCCTCGGCGGGTGTTCCGACAGGCTGATGCTCGGCAGGTGGAAGGCGAGGCCGACCGCCTCGAGGCGCTCGTCCTCCGAGATCATGCGCGCCTGCACGAGCGCCTGGCCGAGGTACTCTTCCCCCTCCGCGCCCAGCGTGTAGGCGTCCACCTGCTCCTCGCGCACCACCTGGAGCGACTGGAGGAGGCCCGCCATCACCCGTCGCCGATCGCCGGCCGTCGTGGCGCCCGTGAGCCCGGCGAGCGCGAGTGCTATCTCCGCGTCGCTGGAGATGCGGAGGGCGACCGGGCGCCCGAAGCGCTGCCGCAACTCGCGTTGCAGCGTGGCGCTACGGGTACGGGTGGTGACGCAGACCACGGAGCCCTGCGCCTCGCCCACGGGGAGCACCCGGTGCTCCCGGCAGAACTCGACGCCCAGTCGCTCCAGCAGGTCGCGGCGGACGGGCGTCCGGCTGACCGGGACGTAGAGCCCGACGGTCTGCGCGGAGGAGGCTTCCAGGAGGGAGACGGCCACGGCGCCCCGCTACTTTCGGCGTCGGGTCTGCAGGCCCGCGTACTCGCGGAGCGTGCCGCTCAGCCCCAGGATGCCGAGGGCGAGCAGGACGAAGATGAACGGGATCACGAAGTAGCCGAGGAACGCCACCAGGAACAGCGTCATGGCCACGGCAACGATCACGGCGACGCGCGCCAGGACGGCCCCTGTACCGATGACCGTGATCAGGATCCCGAGCGCCCCGCGTGGCTCCGCCATCCCGGCCCCTTATTTGTCGCCGGAGGCTACCAGCGATCCGGAATCCTCGAGCACCAGTTCGATCTCGGAACGCGATTCGGACGCCACCTCGAAGTCGAAGCCCTTGAGGTCACGGATGCGTTCACCCAGCGGGATCATGTCTTCGTAGTCTACCGCCAGGTGCAGCGTCCCACGGTAGAAGCGGCGGACGCGGGTGTTGGTCACGCCGTGCAGTTGCCGCACGGCGCCCTGGAAGTCGTTCAGCGCCGCGAAGGAGTGGAAGGGGTAGACCACCAGGGTCAGGTGCTCCACCGTCGCTACCGCGCCGCCGGGCCGCACCTCCGGGGTCACGATCTCGTCGTCCTCGTCACGCTCGGGAGCGGCAGCGCGCTCCGCGCGTCGAGGCTGCTCGCGCGGCTGCTCGGCCGCGGGAGCGGGCGCAGGCGCAGCAGGCCGAGGGGCCTCGACGGGGCGAGGTGCGGGCGCGGGAGAAGTCGTGCCGGCCACTGGCGGAGCGGCGGGAGGAGAAGCCGGGACCCGCGCTGCTGCGGGCGGCGGTGCGACGGGCTGTGCTGCCGGTGGAGGCGCCACCGGCGCAGCCGGTTCACGCGAACGGCGATCGTCCGCGGCTGGAGTCGCCGGTGCGGGCTGCGGAGCCCGTGCAGGGGCGGCGGGCGCCGGAGTGGCCTCCCACGTGGGCGGGGTGGCTGGAGTCGCCGGCTGGGCTGGCTGGGCCTGCTGGGCCGGTCGCGCCGGGGCGGGCTCAGTGTCGCCCTGGGGGCGGAACACGCGGAAGCGCGGCCGAGGTGGCAGCAACGTCTCGCCCTCCGGCGCGGGGCCAGTGGGGACCACGGAGGGGGCGCCGCCGTGGACGTCTACCTCCACCAGGTTCTGATCCACCATGGTCGCGACCGTGTAGCCCTCGAAGTTGGCCACCGTCTCGGCCACGGCCTCCGGGGAGGTCGCCCGCAGCGAGAACCACGCCTCGGTGGTGGTGACGCGGGTCAGGGACACCTCGGAGAACGCGGTCGCGCGCTCGACGAGCGCGGCGAAATGGAGCAACTCCGGCTGCGCTCGGAACCCGCGGGCGTGCAGCACTACGGCGCGCGTGCCCGGCCGGCGGAACGGTATCGGCGCCCGCGACGCGTCGAGGCCCGGCGTAGGTGCGGCGGCAGCCGGGGCGGCGGGAGCCGTCGGGACCGGGGGGGCGGCCACGCGTTCGGCGGCGGCGACGGCAGGCTGGGGTACGGGTGGCGCTGCACTCGGGATCGAGAGCGGCGGCTGCTTCTGAGGCTCGGCTCGGGGCGGCGGCATGGCGGAGACCGGTACTTCCGGCGCGGGGAGCGGCGGCGTCTGCGCTCGAGGGGTGGCCTGCGGCTGGACCGCCGGCCTCGGTGCTGGTGCGGCCTCGCTGTAGGTGCAGAGGCAGGGGCCGCCGGCTACGCAGCCGACGCAGCAGAACGGTTTCCCATCGAAGTAGACGGGGGCGTGGCGAATCGCCTCTTCGCACGTGACGCACGCCTCGACGCTGCTCATGCATCAAGTCTGCCGCGTGGGAGCGGGTAGGGGGTGTAGAGCGATCGTAGAGATCGGGTAAACGGCACGTCCGGGGCCGTATGCGAGAGCCTGCGCTCGCTAGCCGAGGCTGCTCTGGATCGCTCCCAGCACCGCGAGAGCGCTGGTGGCCGCCAGGAGCCCCATGGACAGCCGAGAGAAGGCGTGTTCGCCGATCCGTGGCCGCATGTTCCGGCCCAGGGCGATGCCCGGCAGAATGCCGACGCTGGCGGCGGCAGCGTACCACCACGTGTCGGCGCTGAAGACATTGCCGCCGAGGCCCATGAGGACTGCGGGGATGCCGGTCCAGAAGAAGAACGCGAACATCCGCGAGCGGATTCCGGCCGCGCCGCCGCCTACCCAGTGCTGGTACAGGATCACCGGCGGCCCGGACAGCGAGACCGCCCCGCGCATCACTCCCGAGGCCGCGCCGACGGCCATCTGCCACGACGCACGGTCTGGTCGCGCCTCCGGTTCGCCTCGCTGTGCGAGGTTCACGAGGGCCGTCGCGAGCACGGCTATGCCGATGAGGATGCGCAGGGTCGCCTCGTCGGCGACGACCAGCAGCCAGAGGCCAGCGGGCGTGGCGAGGATGGCGGTGATCACCATGGGCGCGATCGACCGCAGGGGCGTCCTCGGCCGGTGCTCCGCATAGTAGAAGAGCGACCCGACCGTCCCCGCGATGATCGACGCGCCGATGGCGTCCGAGGGCGCCACGAGCAGGGCCGCGATGGGCGCGAATACTAGCGAGTAGCCGAACCCGACGGTCGCCTGCACAGCGGCAGCGCCCGCGGACACGAGCAGGATCGCGAGGAGGTCCACGTCGGTCGTCGGGAGCGCTAGGACCAGCGGTCCCAGTGGATGAAGTCGCGCACGGGCGGACGGAGGTTCTTGCCGAGTGGCGTCGCCGGGTAGCCGAGCGGCGTGATCGCCGCAATCTCCCAGCCCTCCGGCACACCGAGGATGCCTCGCACGGTCTCGTTCTCCCGACGCCAGAGCGTGGTGAGCACGGTGCCGAGGCCGAGCGCGCGCGCGGCCAGCATCAGGTTCTGCACCGCCGGGTAGACGGAGGCGCCGGACATCATGCTGGTGCGGCCGCTGGGCGCCTCCACGCAGGCCGCGATCAGCACGGGCACGGTGCTCCACGGCTGCCGGCCGGCCGCGCGGGCGGGTGCCTGGTCGCCGTAGACCTGGGCGAAGCAGCGGTCATAGACCTCGGACAGCGCGTCCTTCTGGGCCTGGTCGCGCACCACGATGAAGCGCCACGGCATGCCGTTCTGCGAGGACGGCGCGCGCGTAGCCGCCTCCAGGATGCGCAGGATGTGTTCCTCCGGCACCTCGCGGTCCGCGAAGGCGCGCACGGCGCGCTGGCGCGGGAACAGATCCCAGACGTTGTCGACGGGCTCCACCGGCCGCCCCTTCCGCTGCGCACCACGCTACGAGGTCGTCCTGAGATCGAGGTGCGAGCCGAACCTACACCAACCGCGAACCGGGGGCAGGCCGCCGTGTTAGACGGACTCGAGGTAGGCGATCGTGACGCCCTCGCCGCCCTCGGGTGGGGGGGCGGTCTCGAACTTCGTGACCAGGGGGTGGCGCTCCATCAGGTCGCGCACCGCGCGGCGCAGGGTGCCGGTGCCCTTGCCGTGGATCACGCGCACGCGTCCGCGACCGGAGCGCGAGGCGTGGTCCAGGAACTCGTCCACCGTCGGCAGCGCCTCGTCGATGGTGCGGCCACGCAGGTCGATCTCCTGCCCCACGTCGGACGCCGCGACGACGGCGACGCGCCCCACCGGAAGGGCACGGACGCCCGGCGGCTCCGCGCGCGCGACCTGTTCCAGGCGCACGCGCGTCCTCAGCGCGCCCAGTTGCACCTCGATCTCGCCGTCCTCGTCGGGTTCGCTCAGCGCCTCGCCAGCGGTCTCCATGCCGCGCAGCCACACGCGGGCGCCGGGCACGATGTCCTCGAGGTCGATCGGCGGGCCGAGGGGCTCCGGCTCTGGTTCAGGCTCCGGCGGTAGTTCAGCCACCTGGCGGCGGGCGCGGGCGAGGTCGACTCGCGCCTGCTCGATGCGCGCGGACTCCACCTCGCGGCGGCTCTTCTCCAGGGTGCGCTCCAGCTCGTGCAGTTCGCGGCGGATGCGGGAGCGGGCCTCCTGGCGCAGCCGCGCCTCGTCGGCGACGAACTCGGAGCGGCGCCGCTCCAGGTCCGCGCGGATCGAGGCGGCCTCCGCAGCGTCGGCAGCGGCACGTTCGGCGCGCTCCTCGGCGGCGGACAACTGGCCGCGAAGGTCGCCCAGAAGCGACTCCAGATCGCGCTCCTCGCGAGAGAGGCTGCCGCGAGCGCGCTCGATCACGTCCGAGGGCATCCCCAGGTTCGAGGCGATCGCGAGCGCGTTGGACTGCCCCGGCAAGCCGATGGTCAGCCGATAGGTAGGGCGCAACGTCTCCAGGTCGAACTCCACCGAGGCGTTGCGCACCGCCGGTTCCTGGTGCGCGTACACCTTCAACTCGCTGTGGTGCGTGGTGGCGATGAGCGCGACACCCGCCTCGATGAGACGGTCCACGATGGCGATGCCGAGCGCCGCGCCCTCGGTGGGGTCGGTGCCGGCGCCCATCTCGTCCAGCAGCACCAGCGACCGAGGGCCGGCGCGCTCGATGATGTCGATGATCGCCGTGATGTGGCCGGAGAACGTCGAGAGCGACTGCTCGATGGACTGCTCGTCCCCGATGTCTGCGAACACTGACTCGAACACCGGCACCTGCGAGCCGCTACGCGCGGGTACCGCGAGCCCTGCGAGGGCCATGAGGGTAAGCAGCCCCGCCGTCTTGAGCGCCACCGTCTTGCCGCCCGTGTTCGGGCCGGTGATCAGCAGCGCGCGGAAGTCGCCGCCCACGTTCAGCGAGGTGGGCACGACCGTCCCGTGCAACAACGGGTGGCGGGCCTCCACGAATCGCAGTTCCCCGGGCGCCTCCACGAGCCACGGCACTCGAGGGCCGCGCACCGCCAGGTCGCGCGCATCCATCTGCGCGGCCAGGCGCGCCTTGGCCTGCGCCAGGTCGATCTCCGCGAGGCGCTCGATGGCGTCACGGACGTCCTCGGAGGCCTCGCCGGCGGCGCCGGAGAGTTCGCGCAGGATGCGCTCGATCTCGTGGCGCTCCTGTACCTGGAGTTCGCGCCAGGCGTTGGCCAGGTCGACGACCGCGAGGGGCTCGACGTAGACCGTCTGTCCGGAGGCGGAAGTGTCGTGCACCACGCCCCGGACGGCGCCTCGGAAGTCGGCCTTGACCGGCAGCACGTAGCGCCCGTCCCGCATGACGATGATGGACTCCTGCAGGGCGTTCTGGATGTTCGTCTGCGTGAGCATGGCCTGCAGGCGTTGCTGGAGACGGCTGTGCGCCGCGCCCAGTTCGCGCCGGATCTGCGCCAGTTCCGCGCTCGCGCTGTCGCGCACGTCGCCCCGCTCGTCGATGGCGCCCTCGATGAGGTCGCGCAGGGCGCCGAGGTCCTCGATGCCTGCCGCGCGAGCGGCGAGCAGCGGCGCTTCGTCCGCGGCTCGGGCGAGCGTGCGCGACACGGTGTGCGCCGCCCGACAGAGCGAGGCGATGTCCAGCAGGTCGCCCGCGGTCAGCACCTGGCCGCGCGCGGCGCCACCCACCTGGTCGCGCACGTCGCGCGCGCCGGCCATGGGCACCAGCGCCCCCAGCCGGTCGAGGGCCACAGCCTCGCCCGTCTCGCGCTGGCGGCGTCGGACCGCCTCGATGTCCGCGAGCGGGCGCAGGGCGAGGGCGGCCTCCCGTCCTGTCGAGAAGGCCGTCAGCGCCGCCAGCCGTTGGAGGACGGCGGGGAACTCCAGGACGGAGAGCGTGCGGTCGTCCAGGGGGTGCTCCAGGGTGGTGGCTACCCCTCGGAGTCTCCGTTGGGGCCGGAATCTCCGTTGGGGATGGTGCGAATCGCAGTTTCGTTGATCGTACTCCGCCGCCTCGTACCATCGGCAGTAGGCTGCCGGGCGCGCCGGTGGCCGCACGCAACGTCGTTTCAAGGAGCCATTGTGAATCTGCGAATCCCCGGTCCTACCGCCGTACCCCCGGAGGTAGCCCAGGCCGGAGCCGCCCCGATGATCAACCATCGCGGCCCCGAGTTTGCCGCGATGATCGCCCGCACCACCGAGGGCGTGAAGAAGGTCTACCAGACCGAGAACGACGTTGCCACGCTGACCGCCTCCGGCACCGGCGCCATGGAGTCGGCGGTCGTGAACTTCACGGCCCCCGGCGACCACTCGCTGGTGGTGGCCATCGGTGAGTTCGGTAACCGGTTCAAGAACCTGGTCAACACGTACGGCGGCCACCTGGTGGAGCAGCAGTACGAGCCGGGCCAGGCCGCGGACCTCAACAAGATCGAGGCTGCCCTGAAGGCCGACCCGGAGATCCGGACCGTCTTCATCACCCACAACGAGACCTCCACCGGTGTCACCAACCCGGTGCTCCCGGACCTTGCGGCGCTGGTGCACAGCCACGACGCGCTGCTGGTGGTGGATGCCATCTCCTCGCTCTCCTCGATCGAGGTGAAGACGGACGCGTGGGACCTGGACGTGGTGCTGTCCGGCTCGCAGAAGGGCTGGATGACGGCCCCGGGCCTGGCCTTCGTCTCCGTCAACGAGCGCGCCTGGGAGCGCGCCGCGCAGACCGAGGGCAAGCAGCCGCGCTTCTACTTCGACCTGAAGCGACACGCCGAGTCCGCCAAGACCGGCCAGACGCCGTGGACGCCCGCGGTCTCCGTGTGGTTCCAGCTGGACCGCTCGCTGGAGATCATGTTCGCGGAGGGCATGGAGAACATCTACGCGCGGCACCGCCGCATCGGCAGCATGGTGCGTGACGGCGTCCGCGCCCTGGGCCTGGAACTGCTGGCGGACGAGGGCGTCGAGTCCGACACCGTGACCGCCATCAAGATCCCGGCCGGCGTGGACGGCGGCCAGGTCACCAAGATCGCCCGCGAAGAGTTCCAGACGGTCTTCGCTGGCGGGCAGGGCGCGCTGCGCGGCAAACTCCTGCGCTTCGGCCACCTGGGTTACGTCAACGACGACGATGTCCGAGCCGGGCTGGACGCCCTGGAGAAGTCGCTGGCCAAGGCCGGCTACCACAAGTAACAACGCTGCGGGCCGCCACCAGGCGGCCCGCTCCGCTTCCAAGCCACCACGTCACAGATTCCAATAGGCAGGAGCCGCGCACCGTGGCGAAGATCCTCATCGCCGACAAGATCGCCCAGCAGGGGGTGGACCTGCTCTCCCAGGCCCACGACGTGCAGGTGCGCACCGGTCTCTCCGAGGACGAACTCTGCGAGGCGATCCAGGGCGTGAATGCCCTCATCGTCCGCAGCCAGACGCAGGTCACGGGCAAGGTGCTGCGCGCGGCGGACGCCCTCCAGATCGTCGCGCGCGCCGGCGTGGGCGTGGACAACGTGGATGTGGAGGCGGCGACGGAGCGCGGCGTGGTGGTGGTCAACGCCCCCCACGCGAACACGATCTCCACGGCGGAGCACGCGATGGCGCTCATGCTGGCGCTGGCCCGCAACGTGCCGCAGGGGCACGCCTCGCTGAAGGGAGGGGCGTGGAACCGCTCCGCCCTCCAGGGCGTGGAGCTGGCCGGGAAGACGCTCGGCCTGGTCGGCCTGGGGCGCATCGGCACGGAGGTCGCGAAGCGCGCCCGGTCGTTCGAGATGCGCGTGCTCGGCTTCGACCCCTACCTCTCGGACGAGCGCTTCGCAGCCCTTGGCGTGGAACGCCGCGAGATGGACGACCTGCTCGCCGAGGCGGACTTCATCTCCCTGCACTCCGTCCTGACGAACGAGACGCGCGGGATGATCAACGCGGAGCGCCTCGCGAAGTTCAAGAAGGGCGCGCGCCTGGTCAACGTGGCCCGTGGCGCGCTGGTGGACGAGCAGGCCCTCTTTGACGCCGTGGAGTCCGGCCACCTCGCCGGCGCGGCCATCGACGTGTTCTCGGAGGAGCCGGCGGTGGGGAACGTCCTCACCACGTCCGACCGGATCATCGTGAACCCCCACCTGGCCGCCTCCACCGGCGAGGCGCAGGACCGCGCCGCGGTGGACGTGGCGGAGCAGGTGCTGGAGGTGCTCGGCGGCGGCGCGCCTCGATTCCCCGTGAACGTGCCCACGGTGGACCCGGAGACGATGTCCGTGATCGGGCCGTACCTGGGCGCCGCGCAACTGGCCGGCAGCGTGGCCATGCAACTGCGGCAGGGCAACCTGCAGCACGTCCGCATCGAGTATCGAGGCGCCATCGGCAACCAGCAGGACAAGACGCCACTGAAGGCCTCGGTGGTCGTGGGCATGCTGGACGAAGTCGTGGTCGAGAAGATCTCCGCCGTGAACGCCCTCGCGGAGGCGGACGCGCATGGCCTGCGCATCTCCGAGGAGGACGGCCCGGAACTGGAGCCGTTCTCCAGCGTGGTGGTCGTCACCGTCACCACGGACCAGGGCGAGGAACGGGTGGCCGCCACCAACGCCGAGAGCGGCCCCGCGATCGTCGGCATCAACGAGTACCGCGTGGAGATCGACCAGAAGGGCCCCACCAGCCAGGTCCTGCTCATCGAGAACATCGATAAGCCCGGATCGGTGGGCAAGGTGGGCACGCTGCTGGGCGGCCTGGACGTGAACATCTACTCGATGTCCGTCGCGCCCGGCTCTGACGGCTCGAACGCCCTCATGCTGCTCGGCGTCGCCCGCGAACTGACGGACGCGGAGGCGGACCAGGTGCGGGCACTGGAGGGCATCCACCGCGTGCGCCAGATCGACCTGCGGTAGGGCTCGGGCGGCGCTCGATTCGCTAACCCCTCGTAAGCGGGTTCGCTGGTAGCCTCGATCCTCGTTCACGGATGGGGGTTCGCGGGCCTGCGCCGCGCTCATGTTCTCTCGCGCGTTTGTTGTGTTGTTCATCGCCATGTTCGTGGCGATGGCCGGGGTGGGGATGGTGTCCCCGCTCCTCCCGATCTACGTGCGCGACGACCTGGGCGGCCCCGCGATCGCCGTGGCGCTGTCGTTCTCCGGACTCTCGATCGCCCAGATCCTGTCGGCGCCCTTCGTGGGGTCGTTCGGCGACCGCTACGGGCTGAAGCCGTTCATCGTGGGCGGGTTCGTCGTCTACTGCATCGGCGCGGTGGGGTACCTGTTCGCCACCTCGTGGGAGCACGTGGTCTTCTTCCGCATCCTCTCCGGCTTCGGCGCCGC
>CAYTRA010000042.1:0-11902 GCA_964439675.1 uncultured Dehalococcoidaceae bacterium | reverse complement strand
GCGTCCGCCACGTAGACCGCGACGAACGGCAGGTTCGCCTGCGGGCGAAAGCCCGCCATGAACGTGATCTCCCGCGTCCCCGACTCCCTGTCCCCGCCCCCGCCACACCCGAGGGCCATCGCAGCCGCGAGGACGGCGACCACAGGCAGCAGCGCGAGACGAGCGAGACGGGCAGGACGCGCAGGGCGCCCAGAGCACACAGAGGACAGGCCCGCCTCGTGGCGGACGTTTCGACGTACGGACATACGAATGCACTCCCGGCCATCCGGTGCGTGCATCCACACGTTCGTGCGGGCGCTACACGCGAAGCAGATCTTGGTCAGGACGGGCGTATCCGCGCCATGGCGCGCGGGCGCTACGGCCCCGTCGAGGTGTCGTGCCAGGTCAGCACGCGCGCCTCAACATACGAGACGAGCGCCGTCAGGCCAATACCCGCCGCCGCCAGCACGAAGACCGCCCCAAACAACGCCGGCGTGTCGAAGTCCCCGTTCGCGATCAGGATCAACTGCCCCATCCCCGCGGATCCGGACAGGAACTCCGCCACCACCGCCCCAATGAGCGACAGCGGCACGCTGATCCGCAACGCCGCGAACACGTACGGCAGCGACGAGGGCGCCCGCAGCCGCCAGAACACCTGCGCCCGCGACGCATCCAGCACGCGCATCACATCGAGGGCCCTCGGGTCGACGGCACGGAGGCCGACCACGGCGTTCACCAGCATCGGGAAGAACGTGATCAGCGCCGCCACGGCCACGCGAGGCCACACCCCGAAGCCGAACCAGATCACCAGCAGCGGATACACCGCGACGATCGGGGTCACCTTCACAAGCAACGCCGGCGGGTACAGCGCGCGCTCCAGCACCCGCGAGTGCGCCATCAGCACCGCGAGGGCGAACGCAACGACGCTCGCGACCACCAGTCCGCCCATCGCCGCGACGAACGACTCGCCCATCGCCTCGGCGTAGCGCCCGGGATCGTCCCGCAGCGCGTCGAGGACGGCCGACGGCGGGGGCAGCAGGTACTCCCGCACGTCACGGAGGCGTACCCACGCCTCCCAACCCGCCAGCAGCAGCGCACCCACGAGAAGCGGCGGCCCCACCACCATCGAGGTCGACCGCCACCCAGAGCGCCACCGGGAGCGCGACTGCTCGCCGCCACGCGCCGGCGCCGCCAGCAGGTCGTCCCGCACATCGATGGCGTCGTGCGTCCGCGGGATCATCGGGCGCCCTCCACGGGTGCGGCCTGGAGTGCGGCACGCACCTGCGCGACCACCGCGAGGAAGGCCGGGGAGTCCTCGCTCTCCTCGGGACGCGGGCGGGGCAACGGGACCGGGATGTCCGCGACCACGCGCCCCGGCCGAGGGCTCATCACTACCACGCGGTCGGACAGCAGCACCGCCTCGCGGACGGCGTGGGTGACGAAGAGGACGGTGATCCGCTCCGCCTCCCACAGCCGCAGCAGTTCCACCCGCAACGCCTCGCGCGAGAGTTCGTCCAGCGCGCCGAACGGCTCGTCCATGAGCAGCAACCGCGGCCCGTGCGCCAGCGCCCGCGCGAGGGCGACGCGCTGCCGCATTCCGCCGGACAACTCACCCGGCCGGTAGCGCTCGAACCCGGCGATGCCGACGCGCTCCAGCAGCGCCGGAATGTCCGCCTCCCGCCCCGTGAGGTCCAGCGAGAGCCGCACGTTGTCGCGTACCGAGCGCCACGGAAGCAACCCCGGCTCCTGCGCCACGAGGCCCAGCGCGTGCTCGCGCTGCGCCTGCCTCGGTGTCCCGCCGAGCACACCCACCGTGCCGGCCGACGCTTCGAGGAGCCCCGCGACCGCACGCAGCAGCGTGGTCTTGCCGCAGCCGGACGGCCCCACGATCGACACGAACTCGCCCGCCGCGACCGACAGGTCGATGTGCGCGAGCGCGCGCAGCGGCCCGCCCGGCGCATCGAAGGCGTGCGACAGCCCGCGCACCTCGATGGCGGGTGCGGTGGCGATGCTGGGACGCTCGGTCGCGATTGCTGGCCTCCCGCCGGACCTCGGTGACGACGGAGCGCGGATGCGCCCCGGACGGGGCTTCCCGGTGCCCCCGTTCGTGCGAGGATAGCGGCGGCCTCCCCCGGCACGGGAGGGCAGCGCAACGGAAAGAGCCCCCGATCCATGACGACCTCGACCACCAGCACGCACACCATCGCCCTCGTGGGCGGTACCGGCCCCGAAGGTCGAGGCCTCGCGACCCGCTTCGCGCTCGCCGGCCACCGCGTCCGCATCGGCTCACGCGACGCCGAGCGCGGCTCGGAGGTGGCGGGCGAACTCGCGGCGTCGCTCGCCGGCCGCGCGGGCGTCGGCGAAGTCACCGGCGCCGACAACCCCGGCGCCGTCGCAGACGCGGACCTGGTGGTCGTCGTCGTCCCCTACACCGCCCACCGCCCCACCCTCGAGGGCCTGCGGGACGCCCTCGCCGGCAAGGTCGTCGTAGACGCCGTGGTCCCGGTGCGGTTCGAGAAGGGCCCCCGCCCCATCGAGGTGGAGGCCGGCTCGGCCACGGAGGAGGCGGCGGAGATCCTGCCGGACGCCACCGTCCTGGGCGCGTTCCACAACCTGGCGGCGGAGGTCCTGCTGAACCCGGACGCCGCCGTGGACGCCGACGTCTTGGTCACGGGCGCCAACGGCGAGGCGAAGCAGGCGGTCATGGCCCTGGCGGAGCAGATACAGGGCTGCCGCGCGGTGGACGCCGGCCCGCTGCGCTTCTCGCGCTTCGTGGAGGGCATCACCACCCTCATCATCGGCATCAATGGCCGCTACAAGGTGCACGGCGGCATCAAGATCACCGGCCTGGACCACGCACGCAGTGAGGCGTAGGCCGGCACCGAGCGCCCCAAGGCCCGTTCGTCGGCCAGTTCGTGAAAAGGTAGCGACACAGCATGACCGACTCCACCGACTCACCCGCCGCCCCAGAGGTCCGCGTCATCGGCATCCGAGGTATCCCCATGGTGCAGCCGGGTGACGACCTCGCGGAGGCGATCCTCGATGCGGCGAATGCGCAGAACACGCCGCTCCAGGAGGGCGACGTGATCGCCGTCACCCAGCGCGTGGTGTCAAAGGTGGAAGGGCGCGTGGTGCCCCTCGACACCTTCGAGCCGAGCCCCTTCGCCCTCGCCTACGCCGAGCGCACGGAGAAGGATCCGCGCCTGGTGGAGGCGGTGCTGCGGGAGTCGAAGCGGGTAATCCGCCAGGTGGGCGGCGTGCTCATCACGGAGACGCATCACGGCTTCAAGTGCGCCAACGCCGGCGTGGACGGCTCCAACGTCGGCGGCAAGGACCTCGTTTCGCTGCTCCCGGTGGACCCGGACGCCTCCTGCCGCACCATCCGCGACGGCATCCGCCAGCGCGCCGGCATCGAGGTGGGCGTCGTGATGACCGACACCTTCGGTCGCCCCTGGCGGCACGGCCAGACGAACGTCGCAATTGGCCTCGCGGGGATGCTCCCGTTCCGGGACTACGTGGGCCAGACGGACACGGACGGCCGCGTGCTGCGCGTCACCACGCTCTGCGTCGCCGATGAGGTCGCCGGCGCCGCCGAGATGGTCATGGGCAAACTGGACCGCATCCCCGCCGCCATCGTCCGAGGCGTCGCCTACGACCGCGGCGAGGGCCTCGCCACCGACATCGTGCGCGAGATGCCACTCGACCTCTTCCCGTAGGCGCCGGCCGGACGACCCCGGAGCAGCCTCGAAGGTCGAGGGTGGCTCTGTCAAGGATACTTTACATCCCGGTCTCGGGGCGTCTATCGTGTCAAGTGAACTTGACCCCCTTTGCGGGAAGGACGACCGGTGGAGACACACGGCCACACCCTCGGCCACCTCGAGACAACGAAGGCAAGCGCTGAACTCGCGATCTGGACCGCGGCATGGGTGGCGACGCTAGCCCTGGCCCGGTTCGGCCCCACTCACGTATGGGACTCGCAGGAAGCAGCGAGTTGGGTCGCCATCGCGGCCAACCTCGGCGCGGGCGTGGGCTGGATCGTCGCCCACGCCCGCTACCTCCGGCGGGTCGACGAGTTGCAACGAAAGATCATGCAGGATGCGCTGGCGCTCACCCTCGGCGTCGGGTTGGTCGTCGGCTTCGCATACGTGGTCGCCGAAGACGCGGACCTCCTCGGGTTCGAGGCGAGCGCCGGCCTCGCATCGGCGAGCCTCAGCGTCGTCTACCTGGTCGCGATCGCCGTCGGCCACCTGCGATACCGATGAAGAACCGGCTCCCGGACCTCCGCGCCGAACGCGGGTGGACTCAGGCGGACCTGGCCCAGCACGCCGGCGTGTCGAGGCAGACGATCAACGCCATCGAGAAGGGGAAGTTCGATCCGAGCCTTCCGCTCGCCTTCCGCCTGGCCCGGCTGTTCAACCTGACGATCGAAGATATCTTCCGGGACGATCCATAATCGGCCGTCCCTGCGATGCTCCTTCGAGGTGACGCAGGCGCGTTCGTCACCCACGCCTCGCCCACCTCCGCCTGAGCGCACATGACCCCGACCGTCTCGACCGAGCCTGGTCGCCCGGAGCAGCACCCCCTCATGGAGCGCAACCTGCGCATCCTGCCGTGGTGGTGGGTGCTGCGCTGGGCGTGGTTCGGCGAAGGCGTGTGGGTCATCTACCTGTTGGAGGAGCGCGGCCTGACGCTCGGCCAGGTCCTGCTCTTCGAGGCGGTCTACTCGGCCGTGATCATCGCCTCCGAGTTGCCCACCGGCATGATCTCGGACCGCTTCGGACGGCGCGCCAGCCTGCTCCTGGGCTCGGTCGCCGCCGTCGCGGCGATGTTCGCCTTCGGGTGGGGCGCATCACTGATCGTGCTGCTGTCGGCCTACGCCTTCTTCGCGCTCGCGGAGGCGGGCTACTCCGGGGCGGACACCGCGATCCTCTACGACTCGCTGAAGGCCACCGGCCGCGACTCACGCTTCACCTCGTGGCACGGTCGCCTGAACGCGGTCATCGCCCTCGCGATTGCCGCCTTCACCGTCATCGGGTCGTTCATCACGCAGTGGGTGCCGCTGTGGGTGCCCATCGTCATGAGCGCGGCCGTCTCCGCCCCCGCCATCGCCCTCGCCTGGCTGCTTCACGAACCGCCGAGGGATGACGAGCGCCACTCCTACCTGCAGACGGGCGTCCTCGCGGTGCGGCAACTCCTCGCCACCCCCGCGCTGCTGACCGTGACCGGGCTCATGACCGTCACCACCATCGCGATCGCCCTCGTCTCGGTGCTCCAGCAGCGCTACCTGCTGGACGCCGGCATCCCGGTGTGGGTGGTGGGCGTGTTCGTGGCTGCGCAGATGGCGCTCGCCGCCCTCGGATCGTGGCTGTCGGAACCGGTCGGTCGAGTGCTGCCGCTCACCCGCATGTTCTGGCTGATGCCGGTGCTCAGCGCGCTCGCGCTTCTCGCGGCGGCCTCCGGCAGCGCCTGGCTGTACCCGCTGTTCATCTTCCCCGCCTTCGGCTGGAACGTGATGTTCCCGCACGTTACGGACTACCTGGCCCGACGTGTCACGGACTCGCTGCGCTCGACGCTTATCTCCGCCTCGAACATGGTGAGCGCCGTCAGCAACATCGCCGTGGTCACGGTGACAGGCTTCGCCGTGGACCGCGCCGGCCTCGCGATCACGGTGGTGGTCCTCGGCGCCGTCCTCGCGGGGATCGCCGTCGCGCTCTACCTCGCGTGGCTGCACGCCGGCGACCTGGGACGTCCCGTCATCGACGCCTCCCCGCCCTCCGACGTACCATGGCCATAGGCCCGTTCGAGGGCCAGGCGAAGCCAGTGGACCAGCACAGACGGGCGTGATGACCGCGGAACCCAGCCCCCTTCCTGCCGACGACAGCACCGAGGCGACTACGCCAGAGGTCACGCCGGCCGCCGAAGCAGGTGCTGCCGACGGCCCCATCACCCCGCGTGAACTGCTCCGCCAGGCGCTCGTAGACGACGAGGACCCGCGCTTCCCGCGCTGGCTCCCCCTCCCCGGGATCGTCCTCGGCGTCGGTTGGGCCGCCTACCAGGCGACCGCCGGCGACGCCGGCGTGCTACCGACGCTGGGCGTGAGCGCCGCCATCGCGGTGGGCACGACCATCGCCGCCTGGTTCGGCTGGCAACTCGAGATCGACTAGCCGCGCCCCCGCCACGGGTGGCGCGACGGCCGGTACAGACACGGGGAGACGCCAGTGCCACTGCACGTCCTGTACGGCTCCGATGAGTTCCGCGCCTCCGAGGCGCTGCGCGAACTCCGCGCCTCCCTCGACGAGGACGGCTCCCTCGCCACGAACACCACCACCGTCCCCGGCCGAGGCCTCTCCCCGAACGACCTCATCCAGCACGCCTCGGCGCTGCCATTCCTCGCCCCCGCTCGCCTCGTGATCGTGGAGGGCCTCCTCACCGCTGTCGGCGCGCGCAAGGGCGTGGTGGACACCTGGCAGCCGTTCCTCGACTTCCTCCCCCAGATGCCTGAGACCAACCACATCGTCCTCCGCGAGCCACCGCCGAAGAAGAACGACTACGGCCGCGACAGCGCCCTGAAGGGCCCCTTGCTCAACGCGCTGAAGCAACGCCCGAATGTGACGGTCACAGAGTTCACCGAGCTCAAGGCGTACGGCAGCCGTGGTACCCCGAGCCCTGTGGCCCAGTGGCTCCAGGACCGGGCGGTGCGCAACGGCATCTCCATCGAACCCCGCGCCATCGAGGCGCTCGCAGAACTGATGGGCAGCGACCTTCGCGCCGGCGCGAACGAACTCGAGAAACTCTGGGTCTACACGGATGGCCAGACCATCACTGCGGACGTCGTCCGCCTGCTCACCCCACAGGCCCGTGAAGAGCGCATCTACGACCTCGTCGACGCGGTCGTCGAAGGCCAGGCGCCGCGCGCGCTCGGCCTCCTGCGCGACATGCTGACCCGGGAGACCGAGACGCCGGGACGCGTCCAGTCCTCGATCACGCGCCAGCTGCGCGCCCTCGTGCGGGCAACCGAACTCCTCGAGGACCGCTGCTCGCAGGAGGACATCGCGAGCGCCACAGGCGTCCGCGGCTACCCGCTGACTAAACTGATGCGGCAGGCCCGATCCACCAACCGCCCCGCCGTCGAGGCCGGCCTCCGCGCCGCCGAAGCCGCCGACCACTCCGTAAAGACCGGCCGCCTCCAGAGCGACAAGCCGGACGTCCTCGCGCTGGAACTACTGGTGGTGCAACTCACCACCCTGCTCGCCCCCCGCCGTACCCGCCGCTAGCCACGGCCCCTCCGCCTGCCCGTAGGGACGCAGCGTGCTGCGCCCTCATCACGCGCACGCAAGACTTCGAGGGGCCCCGATCGTCCGAGGCGCGCGCATGCTCCACCCCCGCGCTCCCTCGCGAGGGGGGAGGGGCCAGAAGCGGCGAACCCAAACATGGAAAAGCTTGCGGAAACGAAGGCGCGACTCAGTCGCGGAGCGGCACGGCCATTGGGTTGAAGCACGCCGCGCGGTGGCCCGGAACCGAGTCCTCCACCTGCATCAGCGCGGGCGCCGGCTCCGTGCGACAGCGCCCCACCGCCTTGTTGCACCTCGGAAGGAAGGGGCACTCCGGTGGCAGGGTCGCCAGGTCCGGCGGGTTGCCGCGCATCGGCGTCAGGCGACCGCCCGAGAGGCTGGGCAGGCTGCTCAGCAGGCCAAAGGTGTACGGGTGCTTGGGGGCTCGGAAGATGGTGCGCACGTCTGCGTCCTCCACCACCCGGCCCGCGTACATCACCCCCACCCGGTCCGCCAGCCGCGCCACCACGCCGAAGTCGTGAGTGATCAGCAGGATCGCCGCGCCGCCGTCGCGCAGACGCTCCAGCTGCATCAGCGTCTCCTGCCGTACCGCCGGGTCCAGGTTCGCCGTCGGCTCGTCCGCGATCACCACGGATGGCCGCAGCGAGGTCGCCATCGCGATCATGACGCGCTGCGCCATACCGCCCGACAACTGGAAGGGGTACGCGTCCACCACGCGGTCCACGTCCGACATCACCTCGGACAGGGCAGCCCGCGCCGCCTCCGCGGCCTCCTTGCGGTCCATGCCCAGGTGGATGCGGAACGGCTCGGACATCTGCTCGCCGATGCGCATGGTGGGCGTCAGCGCAGACAGCGCGTCCTGGAAGATCACCGCGATCTCCCGCCCCCGCACGCGCCGCAGGTCCTCTGTCGCCATCGAGGCGATCGAGGCCCCGCGGAAGCGCACCTCGCCGCTGTGGGTGGCGGAGCCGGGCAGCAGCCCGAGGATCGAGTGGCCGACCGTGGACTTCCCGGACGCCGACTCCCCGACGAGCGCCATGATCTCGCCGGCATGCAGCGTCAGCGAGACGCCTCGCACGGCCGGGATCGGCTCCTCGTCGGTCTGGTAGGTGACGTGCAGGTCGTCGACCGCCAGGACGGGTGTAGCCAGCGACTGAGGGACTTCCGACGCGGGGAGCGACATATATCGAGGGTACCCCGGCGCGCCCTCATGGCGCGCGACGCTAGTGCCGTGAACCCGTCAAATCCGCCTCAGACGCCCAGCACACCGGCAGGCCGCCTGAGGCGGAAGAACACGAGGCGAATAGCCCAACGATCGAACGAGGACGACGACCTAGAACGAGCGACCTAGAACGAGCGAATCGTGGCCACCAGGCGCCCCTGCACCTCCACGTTGGCGGCGTCCTCGATGATCGGCTCCATGGTGGCGTTCATGGGCTGCAGGCGCACGCGGGCGCCCTCCGGGTAGTACTTCTTGAGGGTGGTCTCCTCGCGGTCCTTGATCCAGGCCGCCACCACCTCGCCGGGGTCCGCGCTGTTGCGCGGCTCCAGGATGACGGTGTCCCCGTCATTGATGAGCGCGTCGATCATGGACGTGCCCTGGACACGCAGCGCGTAGAGGCCGGGCCGGTTGGGGACCAGGTCCTCCGTGAGGTCCAGCACGTCCTCCGGCGCCATCTGGTCCGGGTGCACGGGCAGGGGAATGCCGGCCGCGATCTTGCCGAGCACGGGCACCTGCACGGTGGTGCGCCGCCGCCGCACGCCCTGCCCGTCCAGCAGCTCGATGGCGCGGGAGACCTCCCGGTCGCGCCGGATGTACCCCTTCTCCTCCAGCCGCTTGAGGTTGTAGTCCACGACGGACGTGGAGGAGATGTCGCACCCGTTCTGGATGTCGCGGATGGAGGGGGGATAGTCGTGATCGCTGATGAAGTCCTCCAAGAACTGGAGGATCTTCTGCTGCTTGCCTGACAGGTCTCCGGCCACGGTGTCCCCTCTCGGTCGGCCCCCGCGTCTTGCGATGACTCGAACGTTGGCCGCCCTCGCCCCTCGGCACTCCGAGGCAGCCAGCGCGTCCATTCCCCGCCTGTACCCGCCGATACATGCGCGAGTTGTCCACAGACCATCCCGCACTGTGGACAAGCCACGGCACATATGTTCTGTTCGGAACGAACGCTACCGTTGCTCCCCTTCCGCGTCAAGGCGTCTTCGACACTCCCGCCCGCACCTCTTCCGTCCCACCGCTCCTCTCGAGGACGCCCGACCAACGGTGACCTCGTACGATCTGTGCGCGTCGGAGAGCGCGAGGCGGGTAGCGGGACGGGGCGGACACTTTGGGAGCAGGACTGGAAGACCTCTTTGGCCACCAGGCGCCGGGCGAGCCGGACGAGGCGAAGGGCGAGCGCAAGCGCGCCATGGTCGTCGCCGCACACCCGGACGACGCCGACTTCGGCGCGGCTGGGACGGCCCACCTGCTGGCGCAGGCCGGCTGGGAGGTGCGCTACGTGGTGGTCACAGACGGCTCCAAGGGCACGGACGACCCCACCATCGAGCCGGCCCGCCTCGTGGCCACGCGCGAGCACGAACAGCGCGAGGCGGCGCGCATCCTGGGGGTGCTGGACGTGCGCTACCTGGGCTTCACGGATGGGGAACTCGTCTACAGCCGCGAGTTGCTGGGTCGCATCACCCGAGAGATCCGGGAGTTCCAGCCCTTCGCGGTCTACACGCACGACCCGGAGCCGGTGATCATCCAGAACATGTTCGTGAACCACAGCGACCACCGCACCACCGGGCTGGCCACCGTGGACGCCGTCTACCCCACCGCCCGGGACCGCCTCAACTTCCCGGAGCACCTCGCGGAAGGGCTGGACACGCACAAGGTCCGCGAGCTGTACCTCTGGGGCGTCAACGAACCCAACTTCGAGGTCGACATCGGCGCGATCCTGGACACGAAGATCGCGGCGCTGGTGGCGCACGAGAGCCAGTTCCCGGACCCCGGATTCGCCGAGCAGGCGCGTGAGTTCTGGCGCGACCCGGACGGGCGCTTCCTGGAGCAGTTTCGCCGCGTCGTCATGTGGGGGTAGCCGGACCATGAGCCCCCTGCCCGAACCGCCGCGCCACTGCCCTCGATGCGGGCGCGCGCTCGCCGAGGGCTACCTCTGCCTGGCGGACAATTACCGCTGGTACGCCGACCCGAAGGTGGCGGTGGGCGTCCTGGTGGAGGACGAACGCGGCCGCCTGCTGCTCGTGCGGCGCAACCACGATCCGGCCATGGGGCGCTGGGCGTTCCCCTCCGGCTACGTGGACGCTGGCGAGGTGCTGGAGCAAGCGGCCGTGCGCGAGGTCTTCGAGGAGACCCGCGTCGCGGTACGCCTCGAACGCATGCTCGGCGCGTGGTCGTCCAGCGGCGACGCCGTGGTGTTCCTCGCGTACGCTGGAACATGGACCGGCGGCGAGGCCACGGCCGGCGCCGAGGCGTCCGAGGTCGCGTGGTTCGAGCCGGACGCGCTCCCGCCCCTCGCCTTCGACCACGACCTCGCCATCGCCGAGGCGTGGCGGAGCGGAGACGGCGTCCCGCCACGGCAGGCAGACACCGAGGAGACCCCGTGACCCAGGCAGACGAGACCTCGGACGGCGTCACGCGCGAGATCCGCGCCACGATCACGCTGCTCCAGCAGCGCGGCATCGAGGCGGAAGTGCTCATCCCCTTCATCCGCCGCCTGGAGGCCGAGCTCGGCCGGGAGCGCGCGCACGCCATCGCCCGCGAGGTGATCGGCGAGATCGCACAGGAGCAGGGGCGCCGCGTGGCGGAGGCCCTCCAGCGTGACGACCTGGCCGGCTTCACCCTCGTCAAGGACTCCTGGGGCGGCGCCGGAGGCGACCTCCAGATCGAGACCATCCGCCAGGACGACGAGGCGCTGGAGTTCAACGTGGTCGGCTGCCGCTTCGCGGAGATGTACCGCCGCCTGGGCGCGCAGGACCTCGGCTTCCTCCTCTCCTGCCAGCGCGACTACTCCCTCTCGGAGGGCTACTCGCAGGACCTGCACCTCACGCGCACCCAGACCATCATGCAGGGCGCGGCGTACTGCGACTTCCGCTACCGCCTGGCCCCTGCCAGCCCCACCCCGCGCGAGGACACAGACTCTCTGGCTCAGGCCCCTCTGGCGCAGGCGGACGAGGTGAGCGAGGATGCACGCGCGGCGGGCGAGGGACGCGGCCTGACGGACGCAGCCACCGCCTCCGACCGCACTGGCTGAGCCGGCCCGACATCCGCGGGCACGCTCCGCACGACCAGACGCACAGTCGACGGAACAGTCGAGACGGACCGAAAGGGGCCTCATGGAAATCACGATGGTGCTCACGGAGCGCGGCAAGGATCACTGGGACAAGGTCCGAGAGGTCCTGAAGGAAGCGATGGCCGAGGCCGGCGTGGAGACAGAGGTCCAGGAGACCATCATCCGCGACGACGAAGAGGCGATCGCCGCGAAGTGCATCGGCTCCCCGACGATCCGCATCAACGGCCTGGACGTGGAGTACATGGAGCGTGAGCCGGACGAGCGCTCCGCCGGCCTCCGCTACTTCAACACCGTCGCCGGCTGGAAGCCCGTCCCGGAGAAGGGCATGATCGTCCGCTC
>CAYTRA010000041.1:0-11907 GCA_964439675.1 uncultured Dehalococcoidaceae bacterium | reverse complement strand
AGTTCGGCGACGCGGCGGTCGCGGTACTCCATCACCTCCGGGAAGTTGTGGCCGGTGTCGATGTGCACCACGGGGAAGGGGATGCGCTGCGGGTAGAAGGCCTTCTCTGCGAGGCGCAGCATGACGATGGAGTCCTTGCCGCCGGAGAAGAGCAGCCCGGGGCGTTCAAACTCCGCCACCACCTCCCGGAAGATGTGGATGGACTCCGCCTCCAGCGCCTGGAGATGTGAAATCTGAGGTCGTGCGGTCGTGGTCACGAATGGTCCCTGCCGTTTCCTGTGCCTGGTCTTGTGCTCTCAGCCCAGGTGCAGGCCGCACTCCAACTTGTCTTTGCCCGCCCAGCGCCCGGCGCGCTGGTCTTCGCCCTCGCCGACGGCGCGGGTGCAGTGGGTGCAGCCAACGGTGGGGTAACTGCGGTCGTGCAGCAGGTTGTAGGGAACGTCGTTCGCGAAGATGTACTTCCAGGACTCCTTCTCGTCCCAGGTCACCAGCGGGTTCGCCTTCGCGAGGCCGAACTTGGCGTCCCACTGGACAGCGGGAGCGTCCGCTCGGGTGGGCGACTGGTCGCGCCGAATGCCGGTGATCCAGGCGCGCTTGCCCTCCAGGGCGGAGTAGATCGGCTGCACCTTGCGGATGTCGCAGCAGAGGTCCGGCTGGGACTCCCACAGCGCCTCGCCGTGCTGCTGCGCCTGCTGCTCCGGCGTGAGGTCCGTGCGGTACTTCCGCAGGCGAATCGTGTCGCCGTAGCGCTCGCGCGTGCGCTCGATGAGGTCGTACGTCTCCGGGAAGAGGAAGTCGGTGTCCAGGTAGAACACCTCCGTCCCCGGCGCCACCTTCGAGACCAGGTCCACCAGCACCACGTCCGAGGTGTTCCCGAACGCGCTGGCCAGCGTCACGCCCTCCCCGTAGCGGCCAAACAGCCACTCGAGGATCGCCTCTGGCTGTGCGTCGTGCAGGCGTGTCGCCGCCTCTTCCAGGACGGCCGCTTCCGCCTCGGGGGTCGCCAGTTCAGCCATGGTCGGCTCCGTTGCCGCCGGCGTCGAGGTGATCGAGGCCGGCTGTGAAATCCATCACACGATTCCAGGGCGACGGACGCGAAGGCGCGGGAGCACCTCGCGTCCGTGGGGTGCTAGACCGCGCACTCCCCTTCGCCGCGCTCCAGGACGTAGAGGCCTTCGCGCTCCCAGTCGACGAACTCCTGGATGTTCTCGGTCGAGAACTCCGGGGTGAGAGTCAGGTCTTGCACCGCCGCTTCGAAGGGCTTCACGCCCACGCGGTCGAAGAAGGCGTTGAAGGGCTCACCCTCCGTGCGCTGCTCCGTGTAGACGCCGATGAACCGCTCGATGGCGTCCGGCACCCGCTTGGCCGGGATGCGCAACTTGGCCAACTGGCCGATGCGCAACGGCTCGCCCTCGCGACGCCGCCCGCCGATGAGGACGTTGTAGGCCGGGATCTGGCGCGCGTCGTTCTTCATGGCCGCGCCGTGGAAGCCGATGTTGCCCAGGTGGTGCTGGCCGCAGGAGTTGGGGCAGCCCGAGATGTTGATCATCATGTCCCGCACCAGCGGGTCAATGATGTTCATGGACTCCACCTTCTGGACGATCGCGCGGTTGAGGCCCATCGAGGAGGTGATGCCCAACTTGCAGGAGTCCGTGCCGGGGCACGACACGACGTCCAGCAGCGTCTGCGCCCCCGCCCGACCGAGGCCGAGCGCACCGAGGCCCTTCCAGACGGCGTAGACGCTGGCGCCCGGGATCCAGCGGATCACGAAGTTCTGCGCCTGCGTGGTGCGGGCCCGGCCGGCGCCGAACTCCGTCATGATCTGGGCCAGGCCGCGGAACTGCTCCGGCGTCAGGTCACCCTGCGGCACCTGCACCTCGATGGCGTGGTAGCCCTCCTGCTTCTGGGCGCGCACGTTCAGGGCGAGGAACGCCTCGAAGGCGGCGCGGTCGTCCTCGGGGACGGCGTTGAGGTCCAGGACGGACGGGGGCGGGGCCAGCGACTGCTCGTCGTCCACGAAGAGCAGGGTCTCGAGGTTGGGGCGGCTCTTGGCCCAGTCCTCCTGGAGTTTCGCCTCCACCATCTTCTTGAACTCGTCCTCGCCCACGCGGTGGACCAGGAACTTCAGACGTGCCTTCAGGATGTTCACACGCAGCTCGTCTGCGTCGTTGAAGATGCGGACCACGGCCTCCGAGTAGCGCAGGAAGTCATCCACCGGCACGAACTCGGAGACGACCACGCCCTCCTTGGCCGCGGTGGAGAGGCCGCCGCCCACCACCATCTTGAAGCCGCGGACCTCCTTGCCGTCCTCCACGCGCACGCGCGGGATCCAGCCGATGTCGTGGATGGTCACCCAGGCGGCGTCAGCCTCCGAGGCAGAGAAGGTCACCTTGAACTTGCGCGGCAGCAGCTGGGAGAGCGGGTTCCGCACCCAGTACTTCACGAAGGCGCCCGCGTAGGGGGTGGGGTCGAACGCCTCGTCCGGCCGGATGCCGGCCCAGGGGTCGCCGGTCACGTTGCGGACGGTGTTGGCGCACGCCTCGCGGGAGGACAGGCCGTGGTCGCCGAGGAGCCGGAGGACGTCGTACACCTGTGCGAGGGGGATGTGGTGGAACTGGATCGCCTGCCGCGTGGTGATGTGGCCCTTGCGCAGCGGCGCGAACCGCTCCGCGACCTGCGCGAAGCCCTCCAACTGTCGAGGCGACACGCCACCGAAGGGCAACTTCACGCGGTTCATCTGGCGGGCGGCCTGGCGCTGGCCGTAGACGCCCTGCTTCAGGCGGAAGCCGATGAACTTGATCTCGTCGCGGTTGCCGGCCAGGAACTCCGTGGCCTCCGTGCGGAAGTCCTCGAGTTCGCGGCCCACGACGGGTATCACGTCCTGGGTCTGGAAGCGGTCGGCGGTAGTCATGCGGCCCCCGGAAGCGTCCGGACAGGGCGCTTCCGGCGTCCCTGCCATGCTCAGTTCACGAATAGTCGAGTAAGTTGCTCGACTACTCGGGGATTATCGGCAGGAGCGCCCCCGCGGTCAACAGGCAATGTGACTTTTGTCGCAGAACCGCCCTCGCCGAGGGCTTCCGAGGGCCGAGGCACACAACAACGAGGCGCCCTCGAAAGAGCGCCTCGTGCGGGATCTCGGGCCGGCTGGCGGCAGCCCTCTAGTAGGAGGAGACGTCCATCTGGGGCAGCTTGCCCGTGGCGGAGAAGACTGTGCGCTCCGCGATGTTCGTGGCGCGGTCGCCGATGCGCTCCAGGTTGTGGGCCACCCACAGCAGGTGCGTGCTGGGCTCGATGGTGGAGGGGTCCGCGATCATGATGTCGATGAGGTCGCGGTAGATCTGGTCGTAGAGCGCGTCGATGGCGTCGTCGCGGGCGCCGACCTTGTAGGCCGCGTCCACGTCCTGGTCCACGAAGGCCTGGACGGAGTCCCGCAGCATCTCCCGAGCGTGACCGGCCATGATCGGGATGTCGATCAGGGGCTTCACCAGCGGCTCGTCCTGCATCATCAGGACGATGCGGCCAATGCCCTCCGCGTGGTCACCCATCCGCTCCAGTTCGGTCATGATCGCGGCCACGGAGACCACCAGGCGCAGGTCGCGGGCCAGCGGCGCCTGCTGTGCCAGCAGAGCGACCACGTCGTTCTGGCACTCAAAGTTCTTGGCGTTGATCTGGATGTCGTTCTGGACGACAGCCTCCGCCAGCACCGGGTCGCGGTCCAGCAGGGCGGTCATTGCCCGCTCCACGGCTCGGTCCACCATGGAGCCCATCTCCAGCACTTCGTCCTGGAGATCGGCAAGTTGCCTGTGGAAGACATCCCGCACCATCGAGTGCCTCTTTGTCACTCCGCCCCGCCGGACTGGGGATGGCGGCACGGTGATTGGTCATTGTAGAGAACGCAGACGGGCATTACTAGGTTTATCCACACCACTTCCACGGAGGTCTTGGATAAGTCTCGATCTGGACGCCCAACTCTCAGCGAGACTGGCGCGTGACACATGAGTCCGTATGCTCGCCCACTATGGACGCAGTCACGGTCATCCTCTTCTTCGTCGGGTCGGTGCTGCTGGTGGTCGGTGCGGAGGCCCTCGTACGAGGGGCCTCGCGCATTGCGGCCACGCTCGGCATCCCATCGCTGGTCATCGGCCTGACCATCGTCGCCTTCGGCACCAGTGCGCCTGAACTGGCGGTCAGCGTGTCCTCCTCGCTGGACGGCAAGGCGGACGTGGCCGTCGGCAACGTGGTGGGCAGCAACATCTTCAACGTGCTCATAATCCTGGGGCTCTCCGCTGCCGTGGTGCCTCTGGCCGTGTCCAAGCAACTGCTCCGCCTGGACGTCCCGCTGATGGTCGGCGTATCCGTCGTCTTCCTGCTGCTGGCGCTGGACGGGTCCATCAGCCGCCTGGATGGCGCCCTGTTGTTCGCCGGCATCGTCGCGTACACGGGCTGGGCCATCGTCTCCAGCCGACGCGCGGGCAAGGCGGAGGCCGCCGAGGCGGACAAAGAGTTCGGTGAGCCCTCGAAGTCGCCGACCGGCCTGCTGCGCGACATCGTCTTCGTGGTGGCCGGCCTGGTGCTCTTGGTGCTCGGTTCCGACTGGTTCGTGAACGGCGCCACCGAGTTCGCCGAGATGCTGGGCGTAAGCGACCTCGTCATCGGCCTCACCCTCGTGGCCGCCGGCACCTCCATGCCGGAGCTGGCCACCTCGATCGTCGCGAGCATCCGCGGCGAGCGCGACATCGCCGTGGGCAATGCGGTGGGCAGCAACCTCTTCAACATCCTCTCCGTCCTCGGGCTGACGGCACTGGTGGCTGAGGGCGGAGTTCCGGTGCCCGACAGCGCGCTGCGGGTGGACATCCCCGTGATGCTCGCGGTGGCCGTCATCTGCCTGCCCACCTTCTACACTGGGCGCGTCATCGCTCGGTGGGAGGGCCTGTCGTTCGTCGCGCTGTACGTCGCCTACGCGGTCTACCTCTACATCGATGCGACGAACGCCGAGGCGTTCAGCGGTAACGCGGACATGGCCCTGGGCGCCCTCTTCGTGGGGGGTGGGCTCGTCTGGGCCGCGCTGGCCCTGCGCGAGCGCACGCGCGAGATGCGGACCAGCACCGCCTAGCCGAAGCGGCCGGTGATGTAGTCCTCTGTGCGCTTGTCCCGCGGGTTCGTGAAGATCTCGTCGGTCGGGCCGTACTCGATGACCTCGCCGTGGCCGGCGTCGCCCGCCAACAGGAACGCCGTGTAGTCGGAGACGCGCGCGGCCTGCTGCATGTTGTGGGTCACGATGATGATCGTGTAGTGCTCCGCCAGTTCCCGCATCAACTCCTCGATCTTGAGGGTTGCGATGGGGTCGAGCGCGGAGCACGGCTCGTCCATCAGGATGATCTCAGGCTCCACCGCCAGCGCCCGGGCGATGCAGAGGCGCTGCTGCTGCCCGCCCGACAGCGCGAGGCCTGACTTCCGCAGGTCACCCTTCACCTCGTCCCAGAGCGCGGCCTGGCGGAGGCTGCGCTCCACCAGTTCGTCGGAGTTGCCTCGGAAGCCGTTGACCTTCGCCCCGAACATCACGTTGTCGTAGATGGACTTCGGGAACGGGTTCGGCTTCTGGAAGACCATACCGATGCGCCGGCGGACCTCCACCGGGTCCACGCCTCGCTCGTACAGGTTGAGGCCGTGGTACTCGATCTCCCCCTCGACGCGCGTGCCGTCGATGAGGTCGTTCATGCGGTTGAGGCAGCGCAGGAGCGTGGACTTCCCGCACCCGGACGGGCCGATGAGCGCGGTGATCTTCTTCTCCGGGAACTGCAGATTGATGTCCCGCAGCGCCTGGCGGCCGCCGTAGAAGAAGTCCAACCCATGCACCGTCAGTGCGGCCGGCTCCGGTGGAACGTACTCGTTCGGCTTGCGGTCCGCCGTGGCCTCGCTCCCCGGGCGGGGAGCGACTTCCGGGGCTCGGGTGCGGACGTCTGCCATGGGAACCTCCACGCGGGGACGTGCCTGTAGGGTAGCGGCACCACTGGTTTCCGAGGCAGTGCTCGTGCCGTTCACCTCGGCGGGTGTCTTCGGGGACTTGTAGGTCGTCATGGCTAGCGCCTCCGGAATCGTTCGCGCAGCAGCGCGGCGGTGAGGTTGAAGGCAAGCACCAGCACCATCAGCACCATGATCCCGGCGGCGGCAGTGGCTCGGAAGTCCTGCTGAGGGCGGGTGGTCCAGTTGTAGATCTGGATCGGCATGGTGGTGAACTGGTCGAAGATGCTCGTGTTGTCGAACGAGATGAACGTGAACGCGCCGATCATGATCAGCGCGGCGGTCTCTCCCGCGGCGCGGGCCACGGCGAGGATCACGCCGGTGATGATGCCGGGCATCGCCCCCGGGAGGACGTGGTGCCAGACCGTCTGCCACGGCGTCGCGCCGAGGGCCAGCGCCCCCTGGCGGATGCTCACCGGCACCTGGCGGATGGCCTCCTGCGAGGCGATCACCGTCATCGGCAGGATCATGAGGAACAGCGTGAGCGCGCCGGCCAGGATGCTGGGTCCCAGGCTCATGAACCGCACGAACACCGCGAGCCCGAGCACGCCGTAGATGATCGAGGGCACTCCGGCCAGGTTGGCCAGGTTGAGTTTCACGATGTCCAGGACCCGATTGCGGGGCGCGAACTCCTCGATCCACACGGCTGTGCCGATGGCGATCGGGACGACGAGGGCCACCGTGAGCCCCAGCACCCAGATCGAACCGATGATCGAGGAGCGAAGGCCCGCTCGCTCGGCGAACCGGGACGGGTAGTTAGTGAGCAGGTCCCACGAGAGGCGCCCGGCGCCGTTGATCACGGTGTCCACGGCCAGCACCACGAGCGCGAAGACGCCGAGGAGTGACAGCACCAGCAGGACCCACTTGGACGCTCGGGAGATCCTCTGGCGGCGGGAGACGCCGCCCGTGGCGGCCAGCGTGAACTCGGAAGTGGTCACAGCCATTAGACGTACACCTCCCGGAAGCGGCGCACGAACCAGTTGGCGGCAACGTTGAAGGCCAGGGTGATCACGAAGAGCGTGAGGCCCACCGCGAACAGCGACTGGTACTCCACACTGCCTCGAGAAGCGTCGCCCAGGCCCACCTGGAGCATGAAGCCGGTCATGGTCTGGATGGATTCCAGCGGGTTCAGCGTCAGTTGCGGCGTGGACCCGGCCGCCACGGCCACGATCATCGTCTCGCCCACCACGCGCGCGATGGCCAGCAGCACGGACGCAATCACGCCCGAGAGCGCCGCCGGCAGGACGACCCGCGAGGCGACCTCCAGCCTGGTCGCACCCAGGCCGTATGCGCCTTCGCGGAGTTCGCGGGGGACGGAGGACATCGCATCTTCCGAGATGGAGGCGATGGTGGGGATGAGCATGATCGCCATCACGATGCTGGCGCCCAGCGCGTTGAAGATGGAGATGCTGTCGCCCAGCAGCGGGCGCAGGATGTCCTGGGTGATGAACGTCAGCGCGAAGTAGGCGTAGACGACCGTGGGCACGGAGGCCAGCGCCTCCAGCAGCGGCTTCAGCACCGCGCGCGTCCGCGGGTGCGCGTACTCGCTGAGGTAGATGGCGGACGCCAGGCCAATCGGCAGCGCGATCACCATCGACCAGAGCACCACGTTGAGCGTGCCGGCGATCAGTTCCCAGATGCCGAAGCCCACCGGGCGCAGCAGTGGCTGCCACTCCGTCTTCAGGAAGAAGTCCTGTAGCGGGACTTCCTGGAAGAACGGGATGGTCTCCCAGATCAGGACGCCGACGATCGCGACGGTCGTGATGAGTGAGACGGCTGCCGCCACTCCGAGGCCGGCGACGATCAGCCGTTCCTGGAGTCGTTTCATGGGGCCACCTCGCAGGGTGGCCTCCAGGCTGGATTGATCGGTCAGACTGCCCGCCATCAGCGTGCCTCCCCGGGGGAGAAGTACGTTCCGTCAACGATGCAGGCGGAGACGGCGAGGTTGCTCGCCGTCTCCACCGTGGAGTCCACCGCCTGCCCTACGGCAGGAATGGGGTCACCTTCGCAACCTGTTCCTGGTAGAGGTCCTCAGGCAGCGTGATGTAGCCGACCTCCGGGACCAGGACGTCCATGTTCTCCAGCGCGAAGTTCACGTACGCCAGCACCGCCGCCTTCTCGCGGAGCGCCGTCTCCGTCGTGTACATGAATAGCGGCCGCGAGAGTGGCTGGTACGAGCCGTCCAGTGCCGCGTCGAACGAGGGCTCCACGCACCCCTCGCCGCCGTCCACGGCCACCGCCTTCAGCGCGTCGCCGGCCTCCAGGAAGTACGCGAAGCCGAAGTAGCCGATGGCGTTCGTGTCGCCCTCGATGCCCTGGGCCAGGAGGTTGTCGTCTTCCGAGGCGGTCATGTCACCGCGGTGCCCCGCCTCTTCGTCCACGCCCTCGATGATGGCCTCGACGAAGTAGTCGAAGGTGCCGGAGTCAGTGCCCGGGACGTAGCCGATGATGTTGGCGTCCGGGAACTCTGGCCGCACCTGGTTCCAGTTGGAGTAGCCCCCTGCCTTGAAGATGTCGTGCAGCTCCTGCACCGTCAGGCAGGCTGCCCAGTCGTTGGCGGGGTTCACCATGATCGTGAGCGCGTCCAACGCCACCTGGAGCTCCACGATGTCCGTGATGCCGTTGTCGATGCAGGCCTGGGTCTCTTCGTCTTTGATGGGACGCGAGGCGTTGGAGATGTCCGTCTCGCCGCGGCAGAACTTCTCGAAGCCGCCGCCCGTACCGGAGAAGGCGATGTTGGGGCGAACCTTCGAGGCCAGCGCCAGTTCCTCCGCCACCGCCTCCGCGATCGGGAAGACCGTGGACGAGCCGTCCACCACTACCGTTCCACCGATCTCGTCATAGTCCAGGGTGCCGTCACTCGATGTGGGAAGGGGGCCGGTAACGACCCCGTCGTTGCCGTCGCCACACGCCGCGAGCACCAGGCTCAGCACCGCGACGGGAAGGACAAGCGCGAACGCCCGCCTGCCAACGACCTTTCGGATGACCATCCAGTCTCCTCTGTGGGGCCCCCGGGGCCCCGATCCTTTCGATCTCCTTGTTCAACTGGATGGTCTGGGTCGTTGGTTAATCGCGGTTTAAATGTCGTTACGTCTAGCGGCCGGCGGAAGCGTGAAGCACAGCGTTGCGCCCGGTGTACGGTCAGACACCCAGATCTCGCCGCCGTGCCGCATCACGATGTGGCGCGCGATGGCCAGCCCCAGGCCGGTACCCGTCCCCCGCCCGTCCGAGCGCGCCCGGTCTCCGGTGTAGAACCGCTCGAAGATCCTCGACCGGTCCTTCGGCATGATGCCCGCCCCCTGGTCGGACACGGACAGCCGAACGAGGTCGGCGTCCGGACGCGCGCTGAGGGTCACCTGTCCACCTCGAGGTGAGTGGCGGATCGCGTTGTCGAGGAGGTTGGAGAGCACCTCCAGCACCCGCTCGCGGTCAGCATGGACGGCCAGCGAGGGATCCTCCGGCGCCTGCACCTCCAGCGACACGCCTGCCCGCTCCGCCACGGGCTCGATGTGTGCACGGGCCTCCTCCAGCAGGTCGAGCGCAGGAATGTCCTCCAGCCGGAACTCCTCCAGGCGCGACTCGAGCCGGGAGAGGTGGAGCAGCCGGTCCACCATCTGGGCCAGCCGCTCGATCTCGGTCGTCAGTTGCTCGTGGAAGCGCGCACGTTGCGCCTCGTCGTCCACGCCGGACTCCAGTGTCTCCGCCAGCGCGCGCGCCGCCGCGATGGGGGTGCGGAGTTCGTGCGAGACGTTCGCGACCAGTTCCTGCCGCGCCCGCTCCGCTCGCCGGAGCGCCGTCAGGTCCTGTAGCGACAGCACCGTGCGGATGGGCCCGGACTCCACCGCCGAGGCGGTCGCGAAGATCACCTGCTGCTCGCCGAGCACCACCTCTCGAGGTTCACCGGCAGCCTCACGCAGGACGTCCACCAGGGCATGGTCGCGCGCTGCTCGGATCAGCGAGACGCCGATCATCGCGTCGCGCGGACGGCCCAGGATGCGCGCGGCAGCGAGGTTGGCAGCGATCACCTGCCGCTCCGCGTCCAGCAGCAGCACGCCCTCCGCGAAGAGGTCGATGAGCGCGGTGATCTGCGGGTTCGCCGCCATCGAGGCGGCACGGGCGCCCTCGGACGTCTCGGCCGGCGGGACAGGCGCCAGGGCCGCCTCGGGGCGCGCGACGAGCCAGGCGGCCAGGAGGACGGCGGCGCCGGCGACGAGGGCGGCCAGGAGCGGCGCGGGCGACAGCACGAGCACCACGATGCCCGCGACAAGCGAGAGGATGACGGGAAGGACGCCTGCCCCGTTCACGGCTGGAACTTGTATCCGACCGAACGGACGGTCAGCAGGTGCTCGGGGCGGGAGGGGTCGTCCTCGATCTTCTCGCGGAGCCAGCGGACGTGGACGTCAACCGTACGGGTCTCGCCGGGGTAGGTCAGGCCCCAGACTTGCTCCAGGATCACGTCCCGGGTGAACGCCTGGCCGGGGTTCCGCATCAGGAACTCCAGCAACCCGAACTCCCGAGGGCGGAGCGAGACGGGTTCGCCGTCTTTCAGCAACTCGTGACGCGCCACGGACAACTGCAGCCGCCCGGCCACCAGCACCTCGTCGCCGTTCGTGGTCGCGTCGGCCGCAGGCCCGGCGTCCCGAGACATCCGGTCGCGCCGCAGCAACGAGGCGACGCGGGCGCGGAGTTCACGCATGGAGAAGGGCTTGGTGACGTACTCGTCGGCGCCCAGTTCCAGGCCCTGCACCACGTCCGCCTCGGCGTCTCGCGCGGTGAGCATCAGGATGGGGATGGGAGTCTCCTCGCGCAGGAGGCGGCAGACGTCCAGGCCGGACATGCGCGGCAGCATCACGTCCAGCACCACCAGGTCGGGCCGCGCCGCGCGCGCCGCGTCCAGGCCGGCGACGCCATCCTCGGCCGTGGCCACCTCGTACCCGTCGCGCTGCAGGTTGAACGCGATGGTCTCGCGGATGGCCTGATCGTCCTCGACGACCAGCACCCTGGCCATGGTTGCTCCTCTGCGCGCGCGGTCCGAGGGCCGACTGGCCGCAGGATAGCCGGTTGGTGACGACAGGCGGCGGGGGTGGGATATTGCACGCAATGGACCGCGCGTTCGTCTGGCGCGTTGCGCGTCGATGGTGGTGGGTACTCGTAGCAGCGACGCTCGCGGGCGGGGCGCTGGGCTACGGCATCTCCTTGCAGATGAGCCCCACCTACGAGGCGACCACCACCCTGCTGGTCACCCAGAACCGCACGGAGGGCGTGGTCCAGCTCAACGACCTGCAGACCGCCGAGCGCCTGGCCAACACCTTCTCCCGCCTCGTCACACTCCGCCCCGTGCTGGAACAGGCCATCGAGGAGGGCGGGCTGCCATTCACGCCGGAGCAACTGGACGACGCGATCGGCGTCGCCAACCCGACCGGCACGCAACTCCTGGAGGTCTCCGCGCGCGCGGATGACCCGGAGGTGGCGGCGGTGGTGGCCAACACGGTGTCGGAGGCGTTCATCTCCTCCAACCAGGCGGAACTGACCGCGCGGCCCGGCCAGGTCTCGATCGTGGAGAACGCGCTCGCGCCGAATGAGCCGGTAGCGCCACGGCCGCTGGTCAACGCGGTGCTGGGCGGGATGTTGCTGCTCCTCGCGGCGGCCGGCGCCGTGATGCTGGTGGAGTACCTGGACGACACGGTGAAGTCGCCCGAGCAGGCGCAGGACATCACGGGCCTGCCCACGCTGGGCCGCATCGAGCGCTTCGAGAAACTGCGGTCGGCGAAGGAGCAGTTGCAGGCCGCCACCCGCCCGCGCAGCACCATCGCCGAGGCGTACCGCGCGGCCCGCACCAACCTCACGTATGCCATCGACCTGGGGCGTGGCCGCAAACTCGTGCTG
>CAYTRA010000040.1:6837-11958 GCA_964439675.1 uncultured Dehalococcoidaceae bacterium | reverse complement strand
GATGCGCACGCCCGGCTCGAACTCCCCACGCTCCGCCTCTCTCACCAACGAGTCGATGCCCACGAGAAAGGCCGCGAGCGTCTTGCCGGAGCCCGTGGGCGCCGCGAGGAGGACGTCACGATGCGCCTCGATGCTGGGCCAGCCGGCGGCCTGCGCGTCCGTGGGCGCACCGAATCGCCGTTCGAACCAGGTCCGGACGGCGGGGTGCAGGAGGTCCAGGGGGGCGGTGCTGCTCATGCCGCGTCACCAATGGGCGCTACGATGGGGTCTCCCCACCGCGCTGTCACGACCCGGATGCTCACGGATCGAGGTCGGATGCGCCGTATCTCCAGTGTAGCCCTGCTGCTCGCGATCCTCGCGGCCCTCGCTGTCACTCCGTCCTCGACGGTGCAGGCGGGCGAGGGCGACCCGGGGGACTACTGCACGCAGTCGCCGGATCGCCCGCTCGGCTGGCTCTTCAGCGACGCCTGTCGAGGGCACGACGAGTGCCTGGCGGCGCTCGATGTACCGGTCGAACGCGCGGAGCGGCTGGCCTGCGACGACTCGTTCCTGGAGTTGCTGCTCGATGCTCGGAAGGCAGACGGCGACGCGATCTGCGGGCGGTCGCCGCTCTGCCAGGTGCTCGCACGGGTGTACCACTACGTGGTGCGAATGGTGACGCTGGAACTGGTGCCGAACCTGCAATCGGCAGGCGTCAACTTCCCCTGACCCGCCCCCGACCTGACAAGCACTTGTCTTTTGGACTCGTACAACCCGTATGTGATAGAAGGGCCGCACTTCTGGTCGGCCGGCGAGACGCACGAGGACCGCGCGCGAGTGCGCGCTGGCGGAGGAGAGAGGCGGGCCCATGGCCCTCGATCCAATCGCGGAGCAGATGCTGGCGCAGATGGCGGCGATGGGCGGGCCGCCGATGCACACGCTGACGCCGGAGCAGATCCGCGCCGCGCGCGTGCCGCTGCCGCCGGGGCCGGACGTGTTCGCCGTGGAGGACATGGAAGCGCCGGGACCCGACGGGCCGATCCCCGTCCGCATCTACTGGCCTCGCGAGGCCGCTGAGGGCGAGGCCCTGCCGGCCACGCTGTGGTTCCACGGTGGGGGCTGGGTGATCGGCAGCGTGGAGGGCGAGGACGCCACCGCCCGCCGCCTGGCGACGATGGCCGACTGCGTTGTGGTCTCCGTGGAGTACCGGCTGGCGCCGGAGCACCCGTTCCCGGCCGCGATCACGGACGCCTACGCCGCGACGGTGTGGACCGTGCAGAACGCGCCGCGGATCGGCGTGGACGCCTCGAGGGTGGCGATCGCGGGGTACAGCGCCGGGGGGAACCTGGTGGCGGTGGTGGCGCAGTTGCTGCGCGACCGCGGCGGGCCGACGCCGGTGCACCAGGTGATGGTGAACCCGGTGACGGACTGCGGCATGGAGACCGCGTCCTACGCCGAGAACGACCGCTACATCCTGACGCCCGACCTGATGGAGTGGTTCTACGGCCACTATGTCCCGGAAGGCGTCGACCGCTCGCGGCCGGACATCTCGCCGCTGCGCGCATCGGACCTGTCGGGGCTGCCGCCGGCGACCGTGATCACGGCCGAGTACGACCCGCTCCGGGACGAGGGCATGGCGTACGCCGAGGCGCTCCGCGCCGCGGGCGTGCCGGTGGAGTCACGCTGCTTCGAGGGCCAGATCCACACGTTCTTCGTGAACTCGCACCTCTACCCGAAGGGCATGGAGGCGGTGGAGTTCGCCGTCGGGCGGCTGCGCGCCGCGTTCGAGGGCGCCTCGGACGCTGCGCCTGCCTCGTGAGTTGCTGAAGCACCCCGCAGAGGCGGGGAGGGGGAAGCCATGAAGCTGGAGATGTTCCACCTGCACCCATACCGGGACCTGCCGCCGGACTTCGACGAGCAGTACCGGAGTGTGTGGGTGGACGTGCCTTCGCACCTGTTCGATCCGGTGAAGGCGCACCAGATGTACAACGACACGCTCGACGAACTCGAGTATGCCGCCGCGCTGGGGTTCGACGGCATCTGCGTGAACGAGCACCACCAGAACGCCTACGGGTACATGCCCAGCCCCAACATCATGGCGGCGAGCCTGGCGAGGCGTACCGCGAACACCGCGATCATCGTCATGGGCAACTCGATCGCCCTCTACAACCCGCCCACCCGCGTCGCCGAGGAGATGGCGATGCTGGACTGCATCAGCGGGGGCCGGCTGGTGGCGGGGTTCCCCACGGGCACCTCGATGGACACGAACTACGCGTACGGCACCAACCCGGCGCTGCTGCGGGACAAGTACTACGAGGCGTCTGACCTCATCACTCGCGCGTGGACGGACCCAGACGTGTTCGCGTGGGATGGGCGCTTCACGCAACTGCGATACGTGAACATCTGGCCGAGGCCGATCCAGAAGCCGCACCCGCCAATCTGGGTCCCCGGCGCCGGCTCCATCGAGACGTGGGAGTGGTGCCTGCGCAAGGAGTTCAACTACGCCTACCTGTCCTACTCCGGCTTCAAGCGGGGCAAGCAGGTGCTAGACGGCTTCTGGAACAAGGCCGACCAGATGGGCGTGGAGAAGAACCCGTACCAGGCAGGCTTCCTGCAACTGGTGATGGTGGGCGAGTCCGAGTCCGAGGTGGAGGAGAAGTACGGCGAGCACGCAGAGTACTTCTTCAACAAGATGCTGCACGTCTACCCGGGCTTCGGGGACGCACCGGGCTACCGCACGCTGGACACGATCCGCGCGGGGCTGCTGGCACAGACGGGGCGCTTCGGCGAGCGGCCGCCGCGGAACACGTGGAAGGACCTGGTGGAGAACGGCAACATCGTGGCCGGGACGCCGGACCAGGTGGTGGAGCAACTGGAGCAAGTGGCGAAGGACCTGAACGTGGGGCACCTGATGCTGCTGTGCCAGATCGGCTCTATGCCGCACGACCTGACGATGGAGAACATCCGGCTGACCGCCACGAAGGTGGTGCCGAACCTGCGGCACGTGCACGCGGAGTTCGAGGACCGCTGGTGGCCCTCGTTCCATCCGGACCGCATCGAGCAGCGGCCGATGTTCGAGCCGGTCCAAGCGCAGGTCGCGGTCGAGCAGGCGGGGGGCTGAGCGATGGCATCGAGGCAGGTCGCGGTCGCGAACGGCCGCTACGAGATCGAGGTCGTCGAGGAGGGGAGCGGGCCGCCGCTGGTCTTCCTGCACGGCATCAGCGGCCTCCAGTGGTCGCCGTTCCTGGACGCACTGGCGCAGGAGCACACGGTGGTCGCGCCGAGGCACCCCGGCTTCGGGGACGCGAGCCAGGAGGAGTTGGATACGGTCCATGACCTGGTCTACGCCTACCTGGACCTGTTCGACGCGCTCAACCTGGACGGCGTGCCGCTGCTGGGGCACTCGCTGGGCGGGATGATCGCGGCGGAACTGGCGGCGACGCAGCCGAGGCGGTTCACCAGCCTGGGCCTGTTCGCGCCGATGGGCTTCTTCCACGTGGACGAGCCGACGTTCGACTTCTTCGCATGCACGCCTCGCGAGATGGCGGCCGCGTTCTTCGTCGACCCCTCGGGGCCGGCGGCGCAGTCCTCCGGGGAAGCGGGCCTGATGCGCATGGTGCAGGCGGGCGCAAAGTCCGAGGAGGGCTCGCAACTCGTCGAGACGTATGTGGAGCGCGCGAAAACGCTGGCGACGGCGGCGAAGTACCTGTGGCCCCTCCCCAACCGGGGTCTCTGGAAGCGCATCCACCGCATCTCCGCGCCGACCACGCTGGTCTGGGGCAGGCAGGACGGGGTGGTGCCGCCCTCGTACGCGCAGGACTTCCTCGATGGGATCGCGGGGGCGCAGGTGCAGTGGGTGGAGGACGCCAGCCACGAGCTGCTGCTGGAGCAGCCGGACGCATGTATCGAGGCGGTCCAGTCAGCCCTCGGCGCCGGGGCGCGGTAGGCCTCGACGCTGGCGCGCGCTAGGAGCCCTCGCTCGTGCGAGGTGCGTTGACGACGACCTCCAGCCAGCGGAAGGCGGAGAGCAGCCGCCAGAACAGCGCGGGCCCTCGCCCTGCCCCGGCGTCCGCGAGCACCGAGGCGAGCGCGTCCCGCGTGATGTAGGGCTGGTCGACCTCGAGCAGCCCTCGACCGAGCGGGCTCGCGGCGACATCTCGCGCCCAGCGCGCCTGCGGCACGCTGAAGCCGAGTTTCGAGCGGCGAGTGCGCACCTCGTCCGGGAGCACGCCCCGCATCGCCTCGCGCAGGAGGTACTTCGACCAGCCGCCGTGGATCTTGTACGCCGCGGGCTGGGCGGCGACGAAGTCAGCCAGGGGGCCGCTGTCCGAGAAGGGGACGCGTGCCTCCACCGAGAAGGCCATGGAGTTGCGGTCCTCGAAGCGGAGGAGGTGCGGGAGCATCTCCTTCGTGAGGTCGCGCGCCAGCACCTCGTTCAGGTGGCCGGTGGGAGCACAGGACTGCTCGCGCGAGCGTGCGAGGGCTACCAGGTCGGGGTGGAGCACCTCCGCGGCGCCCGGTCTCAGGCGCGCTTCGACGCTGTGCGCGAGCGGGCCGGTAAGGACGTGCAGCGCCTGGTGCGCGGCGTGGCCCCACACGTTGACGAGGCCACCGCTGGCCGGCGGTGTCATGGCCTCGCGGAGTCGGAGGCGCAGCAGGGAGTCGCGCAGGTGGGCGCCCGCATGGGGTCGGTAGCCGCCGAGGAGTTCGTCCCCGCCCTGCCCGTCCAGTACCACGCGCACGCCACTCGAGGCGATGAGGCGCATGAGGTCGTACTGCATGTAGACGCCGGGGCTGGAGATCGGTTCGTCCTGGTGCCAGGTGATGTGGTCGAAGTCGCGGATCAGGCCGGCTGCGTCCGGCGAGGTGAGGTGGTGCTCCACGTGCCCTCGGCCGGTCACGGCCTGCGCGAATGAGCGCTCGTCGAAGCCCTCGTCCTCGAAGTACGAGGTGAAGGCGCGCAGGTTGGAGCCCACCTGCGCCAGGGGCTGTTCCCGCACGAGTTCCTGCGCGACCGACACGATGGAGGACGAGTCGAGGCCGCCTGAGATGCAGAAGCCCACGGGCACGTCGCTGCGGAGGCGGCGCTGGACACCCTCGAAGAACAGGTCGCGCACGCCTGCCGCGGCCTGTGTCGCGCCG
>CAYTRA010000040.1:0-6737 GCA_964439675.1 uncultured Dehalococcoidaceae bacterium | reverse complement strand
GAGCGCGCATCGAAGATGGCGAACGCGAACTGGCCGTCGAAGCGCTCCACGCAGCGCTCGCCCCAGGCCATGTACGCCGCGAGGAGCACCTCCGTGTCCGAGTCGGACCGGAACGTGTGGCCGAGCGCGCGCAGTTCCTCGCGCAGTTCCAGGTAGTTGTAGATCTCCCCATTGAGGACGACCCAGGCCTGGCGGCTCTCGTCCGGCATCGGCTGGTGGCCGGCGGGGCTGGTGTCGATGATGGAGAGCCGTCGATGGCCGAGGGCGACCGTGGCCCCGCGTGCGCTGCGCACGTCCGAGGCGCCCGCGATGGCGTCCGGCACGCTGTCATCGCCTCGGTGGGGCGTGGGCGCGCCGGCGGGGGCATCCAGGAGCAGGTAGCCCTCGTCGTCCGGGCCGCGGTGGCGCATGGTCTGGAGCATGTCCCGCAGCAGCAGCGGCGAGACGCCAGCAGGCGCGAGGATGCCGGCGATGCCGCACACTAGCGGGCCGCCTCGATGGGGGGTGCGGCGAGGGCATCGAGGTCGGGCGCGTCCACGGGGCCGCCGAACGTCGCGTCCCACACCTGGCGGGCGACGCGCTCGAAGGTGAAGTCGCGCAATGCGACCTGCCGAGGGTCGCCAGGGGTCCCAGGTTCGGCGAGCGCCTGGGCCATCACGCGCGCCCAGTCCGCCTCGTCGCTGGCGGTCGCGAGCCACCCGACCTGGTCGCGCTCCAGGAAGTCGTGGTCGGCCACGCGGGGCGCGACGATGGGCTTCCCGCAGGCCAGGTACTCCCACAGTTTCACCATCGAGGAGCCGCCGGTGGCCAGCACGCTCGCCTCGAGCGGCGCGAGCATGACGTCGCACGACGAGATGGCGGAGGGCACGGCGTCGCCGGGCTGGCGTCCGGCCCAGTGGCAGCGCGGCTGGATGCCGAGGTCACCCGCGAGCGCCTGCGCCTCCTGGAACAGCGGGCCGTCGCCGATCACGAGCAGGTGCGGCGGGACGCCCTCGATGGGCGGAACGGCGGCGAAGGCGCGCAGCAGGCCGAGGAAGTCGTGCGTCGCGTCCACGTGGCCGACGTAGCAGGCGACCGGGACGCCCTCAGGCAGTCCCCATCGAGCGCGGTCGGGAGGCTGGGGCTGGAAGCGCTCTGCGTCCACGCCGTTGCGGACCACCGCGAGTTTCGGCCGGACGAAGGGATAGCGGCGAACAACGGCGCGGCCACTGAATGCGCTCACCACCACCACGCGGCGCGTGACCCGGAAGGTCAGGCCGGTCAGGAAGAGCAGCGGCGGGGCCAGGAACCGGCCGGGGTGCAGGCCATACTGCTGGAAGTTGTAGCCCTCCAGGATGGGGCCGCTGCGCAGGGTCAGCGGGCGGCGGAACAGCACCGCCGCGAGCGGCAGCGCCACCGTGCCCATGTGGTGCCGACCGTAGATCGCGACGTCGTCCCGGCGGTGGCGCCAGAGGACGCGCACCAGCGTCCACCACAGATGCCACTGGTGGACCACGTAGGACCAGCGCGAACGCTTATCGAGGCGCAGCCGTACCGTCTCCGGCCCGTCGTCCGGCGCGCGCTCCGCCCCGTCCGGCCGGTACATCGAGATGACCTCGAGGCCCTCGTCCGGATTCGAGGCGACGCGACGGCGCAGGGCCGCGATCAGGCCGCGCTCGAATCCGCCCTGGCCGGTCCACTCGTCGTGGGCTACCTGGTTCACAAAGACCATGACTCGCCGGCGGCGACTCACGAGGCGCTCCCGCGCAGGACATCACGCACGCCGGAGCGCCGCGCGACCTCGAAGGCGTCGGCGACGCCTCGGAGGAGGCGGGCGGGGTGCTCGCTCCAGGGCACGCCGGCGAAGTGGAGCGGCAGGACGAACGCCGAGGTGAGCACGAGCGCCGAGGCGACGCTGTAGACCCAGACCGCGAACACTGGCCCGCCGAGGGCAGCGCCGACGAAGAGGCTGCCCGCCTGCACCGCGGAGACGCCGATCTGCCACGCCATCAGGTGGCCCTGCCGCTCGTAGACGATGAAGGCGTTGGTCATGGGCATCGCGGCGAAGGAGACGGCTGCGCGGAGCGCACCGGCCTGCGCGAACAGCCCCGCCTCCCACCACCCCTGCCCGAACGCGAACTCGAAGGCCCACGGGGCGACGAGGGCGAAGAGCAGCGCCGGCACGGCCACGGCAGCGAGAAGGCCCATCGAGATCGTCGCGAGCCATCGGGCGTTGTCTTCGCCCGGCTCACGCACGCGGACGCTGAGGCGCTGGAGGAGGACCGAGCCGACGGACTGCGAGACCAGCGACACCGGCAGCGACAGCACTCGTTCCGCGACGAAGAAGTAGCCGGCCGCCTCCGCCCCGAACAGCAGCCCCACGAACACCGGCAGCCCGAAGAACCCGGCCGCGACCGCCAGCCCGCCCGGCGCGAGGAACGCCGGGAAGCGCCGGTACCGCGAGGCGACGCGCAGCATCGACCGGAACGAGACGCCTCGAAGCCGCGGGAGGGATCGCGGCGCCGCGAGGGCGAGGGCTTCCGCGAGCAGGCCGGCGATGAAGCCGAGCGCGATCGCCTCCAGCGACACGCCCACCGTGAACGCGAGGACGATGTGCACCCCGGCGGTCACCGCGGAGCGCAGGAAGCGCGAAGTCGACAGCAGGCCGAACCGCCTCGACCGCGTCGCCCAGACGCGGAGGACGTAGCCCGCGCCGATGGCGAAGGTGGCGATGGGCGTGACCCAGAGGAGATCCTGCAACGCGGTCGCGTCGAACGGCGCGAGGAGACGCTCGCCGCCCGCGGCAACGAGGGCGAGCGCCAGCGCCGAGACGGCCACGGTGATCGCGAGGGCGAGCGCCACCAGCGACGTGGAGTCGCGGTCGTCCTCGGGCAGGACGATGGCCTGCTCGTAGCGCGCGCAGACGAGGGGGCCCAGCAGTACCGAGACGGCGACGAGGACGCCGAGGAAGCCCACCTGCTCCACGGTGTAGAGGCGGGTGATGACCGGTGTCGAGGCAACGACGACGACCTGCGAGGCGGCCGCCCCCGTCATGAGCAGCGAGACATCGCGCGCGAACGAGCCGCCGCGCAGCACGCCTCGGACGCGGCCGAGCCAGGACGGGGCGCCCGGCAGGGCCGTCATCGCGCGACACCGAGGCGGGGGCGCGGCGGTGCTACTCGGCTGGCCGCATCGGCCGTGGTGATTCCCTGCTCCACCTGCGGATGATATCCGCCACTGGCGGCAGGCGGTCGAGCAACGAGCGTGCGCTACCCCACCCGCTCCGGGTGCGGGCTGTCGGGCTGACGGACCCACACGCGGCGGGCGGTCGGGTAGCCGATGATCACGTCCTCGTCGCCGAGGGTGAGCGTGACCGTGCCCGCGGCCGGCGAGTGCGCTTCCACCTCGATCTCCGCGCCGGGGCGGAGGCCGGCGTCGTCGAAGTAGCGGAGCAATTCCTGCTCCTCCTCGAACACGCGCTCGATCACCGCGCGCTCGCCGGCTTCGAGGTCGGCGACCGTGCGGTGGGAGTACTCGGGGGTGTAGAGGCAGCCGGGGATCGGGTAACCGAACGGCGAGTAACTCGGCTCGCCCAGGCGCTCGCGGATCAACTGCTCCGTGATGGGCGAGATGGCGTGCTCCAGCAAGTGCGCCTCCTCGTAGGCGCGCCACCACTCGATGCCGAGGATGTCGACCAGCAGGCACTCGGCCAGGCGGTGGCGGCGCAGCATCTCCTCAGCGCGCTGCGTGCCGCGAGGCGTGAGGGCGATGCGCTTGCGCTCGTCCAGGCTGACCAGGCCGTCGCGCTCCAGGCGGCGGAGCATGGCGGACATGGTGGGCTGCGTGATGTCCAGGCGCTCCGCGACGCGCGCGGCGATCACCTCTTCGCCGTCCCAGTTCAGGCGGTAGATGGTGGTGACCGCGTCGTCCGAGGCGACGTTCATGACTTTGCTGGGCATCCGCTACTCCTCGCCGCGCTCCCAACGGCCACCGCCCCGAGCAGGGTAGCGACGCCCCGCTCGAACGCGGCGAACCTGAGCCTGTGCCGGTGATGGCTCGCAGGATAGCCCGAGGCGCACTCAACGGTCGCCCGGAGCGCCCGCCCGCGTCGACGCACGCGACGATCGAGGGCTACAGTCACTCCGGCGCTCCGCTCCTGGCAGCGCCTGCGGCTCGTTCGAGGTGCTATGGCCCGACTGGCGGCTGTCTCGATCGTGGTCATGCTCGGCTTCCGCGGCTTCGAGGGCTGGGACGCCCTCGAGGTCGTCCTTGGCCCGCTGATCGGCTACTCGCCGCCCGTCGTCCTCGGCATGCTCGGACTCTGCATCGCGGCCACGGTCAGCGGGCTCCGGGCGCTGGAGCGCGGGGCGGAGGTGCGGGCGCCGGGCTTCGCGCTACTGCTGCTGGGGCTGGTCGCCGTCTACTGCGTCACCTGGCTCCTGGACGTCGCCGTCGCGAACGAGAGCCCTCGCGGCCAGGTGGTCATCCTGGAACTGCTGGTGGCCATAGCGTTCACGACCATGGTCTACCTCGCCTTCCGCACGGAGGAGGACGTGCTGCTCCTCCAGCGTGCGATCGTCATCGCGGCGCTCGGGGTGGGCGCGTACCTGCTCTACCGGGCGACGTTCCTGCCGGAGCCCGCCCTGCGGCTGGGGACGTTCAGCCGGGCCAACTACGCGGACCTCTCCTACCTGCTGGCCGCCGCCCTGTGGGTGGGGCCGATCTCGCGATTCGTGTTGTCCGGGCCGCGTCGGTTCGCGGGCTCGCTCCCACAGGTGGCGGTGCTGCTGGGGGCCGGCCTGCTGACTGGCACGCGCGCGGGCATCTGGACCGTGCTCATGTTCGCGCCGCTGCTGCTGGTGGTGTTGAAGAGCACCGGCAGCCGTCGTGCGGGACACTGGCTCTGGTTCATCCCGGCGACGCTCGCGCTGGGCTGGTCGCTGGTGGAGTTGCTCTCTAGTCGCGCTGTGGTCGACCGGGGCTTCGAGCTGTTCTCGTTCAATCGAGGCGAGTTGTGGGTGCAGGCGGCGCAGGAGAGCACGGACAGCCTGCGGGCGCTCCTGCTGGGCGCCGGTACCGGGGCATTCGACATCACCGGCGACTTCGCCTACCCGCACAACCTGCTGCTGGAGGTCCAGTACAACGGCGGCATTCTGGCGACGCTGCTGGTGTGTGCGCTCCTGGCGGTCACGGTGCTTCGCGTCTGGGGGCACGTCAGAGGGTCGGGCGGCCGGCGCATGCAGCACCTCGCGGTGCCGGCGCTAGGCCTCGGGGTGGTGGCGCTGGTGGGCGCCCTCGTGACGTACGAGGCGCCGTCCAACCTCCTGCTGTGGATCTTCGTCGCGATGTCCGCGCGGATGCACACGCTGGCGCATGCACCCGCGCGCGTCCCGGCACGAACCAGGCGTCGCGCCCTCGCTGCCGGTGCGGTGCAGCGTCAGTCGGTGCGCGTGCGGCCGTAGCCCCGGTCCACCCACAGGCGGAACACGGCCGCGAGGGTGCGCGCGAGGATCTTGAGGTCGAGCCACATCGACCGTTCGTGGACGTACTGGAGTTGTAGCGCCACCTTGCCGGGGCGGATCAGGCGTAGGTACGCCTCGTCAGGGTCGGGCTGGCCGGCGAGGATGGCGCCCTCGTCCACGTCCCAGAGCGACGCGAGGTCCGTGATGCCGGGGCGCACGCTGAGGACGGCGCGCTCGTCGCCGGTCAGCATGTCCGCGAACTCCGGCACCTCCGGCCGAGGGCCCACGAGGCTCATCTCACCTCGGAGGACGTTCAGCAGTTGCGGCAGTTCGTCCAACTTCGACCGGCGGAGGACGCGCCCCACCCGGGTGATGCGAGGGTCATCGCTGGCGGTGGAGGTGACGCCGGAGGCCTCTGCGTCCCGCACCATGGTGCGGAACTTCCACATGCGGAAGCGCTGGAAGTCCTTGCCCACGCGCTCGCCTGCGTAGATCACAGGCCGCCCGCTGGTCACGAGGATCGCGAGGGCGACCAGCGCCAGCACGGGCGAGAGCACCACGAGGCCCACCCCGGCCGCCACGACGTCCAGCGCCCGCTTCGCCACGCCGCCCCTCGCGCCTCAGCCTGGCGACCGACGCCCGACGGCTACCGCGACCGCCGAGGCGAGCGCCTCGACGACCCGGTCAACCTCGGACTCCTGCAGGCCGGCGAAGAAGGGGAGGGCGAGCGAGCGGGCGGCGATGTCCTCGGTGACGGGGAACGCGCCGGGCTCGTAGCCGAAGCGACGCCGGTAGTACGGCTGCAGGTGGATGGTGGGGAAGTACGGCCGCGAGTCGACGCCCTCGCGGTCGAGTGCAGCGATCACCGCCTCGCGGTCCGTGCCCCGAGGCAGGAGCACCACGTACACGAACCAGGAGCGCTTCGCCGGCCCCACCACGCTCGGGAGCGTCGAGACGCCCTCGATGCCCGCGAAGCGCTCCTCGTACCAGCAGGCGGCGCGGTCTCGGGCGGCGTTCATCTCGCCGAGGCGCGCGGCCTGCACCGCGCCCAGCGCGGCGCTGATCTCGTCCAGGCGGTAGTTGAAGCCGAGGCGGTCGAAGCGCATCCAGTCGTTGGACCAGTCCTGGCCCTGGTTGCGCAGCACGCGCATCTCCTGCGCCCAGTCGTCGTGCGGGGTGACCACCACGCCGCCCTCGCCGGTGGTCATCTGCTTGTTCGGGTAGAACCCGAACACGGCCGCGTCCGCCCCGGCCCCGGCGTGCGCGTCACCCACGAGGGCGCCCGCTGCCTCGCAC
>CAYTRA010000039.1:0-12020 GCA_964439675.1 uncultured Dehalococcoidaceae bacterium | reverse complement strand
GCGACAGGTCGAACTCCGGCACCTGGCCCGAGACCTGCGAGGGCAGGTCGGAGACGTCCACGCGAGTAGTGGTGGCAATCCCGTTCGTGCCGGACAGCAGCCCGGCCCACGTGGCCTCGCGGCCCACGCCGACCGCCGAGAGGATCCCGATCCCCGTCACGACGACCCGTCGCTCGTCCATCAGTCCTCCCAGCGGCTGAAGATGATCGCGGAGTTGTGTCCGCCCAGGCCCACGGAGGTGCTCATGGCGGCTCGGACCGGCGCCTGGCGCGCCTCGTTGGGCACGTAGTCCAGGTCGCAGTCCGGGTCTGGCGTCTCGTAGTTGATGGTGGGCGGCACCACACCGTGGTGGCATACCAGGGAGGCGATGGCGGCTTCCACCGCCCCGGCCGCGCCCATCATGTGGCCGTGCATGGACTTGGTGGAAGACACCATCAGGCTGTCCGCGTGCTCGCCGAAGACCTGCCGGATGGCGCGCGTCTCCACGCGGTCGTTCAGAGCCGTGCCCGTGCCGTGCGCGTTGATGTAGTCCACCTCCGAGGCGTCCATGCCGGCGCGCGCCAGCGCGTCCTCCATCGCCTGGGCGATGCCGTGGCCGTCCTCGGCGGCCGCGACCATGTCGTAGGCATCGTTGCTGGTGCCGGCGGCGCGCCACTCCGCGTAGATGCGCGCGCCGCGCGCCTGCGCGTGCTCGAGTTCCTCGAGGATCAGCACAGCCCCGCCCTCACCGAGGATGAAGCCGTTGCGGTTGAGGTCAAACGGGCGCGAGGCCTTGGCCGGCTCGTCGTGCTCGCCCAGGCCCTTCATCGCCGAGAAGCCGGCGTAGTAGATCGGCTGGAGGGGCGCCTCGTACCCGCCGGCGAGCATCACGTCAGCGTCACCTCGGCGGATGATCTCGGCAGCCTCGCCCGTGGCAGCGCCGCCGGTGGCGCACGCGGCGGTGACGGCGAAGTTCGGCCCGCGCACCCCGGTGGCGATGGCCACCAGGCCGGTCGCGGTGTCAGGCAACATGTGCGAGGTCAGGAACGGCGAGACCCGGCGAGGGCCCTTCTCGTCCAGGATCCGCTGCTGCTCCACGATCTGGTGGGCGCTCCCCATCCCCGTGCCCAGCAGCACCCCCACGCGTCGAGGTTCCTCGACCGTGAGGTCCAGCGAGGCGTCCGCGATCGCCTGCTGCGCTGCAGCGAGCGCGAAGGCGGAGGAGAGGTCGATGCGCCGGAGGAGTTTCGGCTCCACGTAGGCCGAGGCGTCGAAGTCCTTCACCTCGGCGGCGATCGGGTGCTCGTAGGCGGAGGCGTCAAAGCGGGTGATCAGGCCCAGCCCCGAGCGCCCGGCGAGCAGGGCCTCCCACGTGCAGGCCACGTCATTGCCGAGGGGCGTAATCAGCCCAAGCCCCGTCACCACCACGCGCCGCATGGTCAGGCCGTCGGTCGTCGGGTGGGGAGGATCGAGACCGGGATGGGCGCCTCGCGGGCGTCGTCCAGCGAGACGGCGGTGCTCTCGTCCTGGATGCGCTTGATCATCCGAGACAGGGCGTGGCCCGGGCCGACCTCGACGAAGGTGTCGACCCCTTCGCGAGTCATGCGACGGACGTTCTCCGCCCACAGGACGGGCGACTTCAGCTGCGCCTCGAACTCAGCACGGACATCGGCGGCCGTGCGGAGGAGGTCAGAGGTGATGTTGGAGACGATGGGCATGTCCGGGTCCGCGAACGGGATCTCGCTGATGATCTGCGCGAACTCCTCCGCCTGCCCGGCGTTCAGGGGGGTGTGGCTGGAGACCTTCAGCTTCAGGCGAATGGCCTTGCCCTGGACTTCCTTGGCCCGCGCCATGGCGCGTTCCAGCGCGCTCACGTCGCCGGAGATCACGGTCTGGATGTCCTCGTTGTGGTTCGCGACGTCCACGCGGCTGTGCTCGCCCTCCGTGGCGACTTCGCAGATGCCGCGCACAGTCTCCACGTCCAGGCCCACGATGGCGGCCATGCCGACAGGGCGCTCCTCGTTGAACGACCCCATGAGGCGGGAGCGCTCCAGGATCACCATCAGCGAGTCGCGGAAGGAGAGGGCGCCCGTGGCGACGGCCGCGCTGAACAGGCCGAGCGAGTGCCCCCCGAACAGTCGAGGGCGCACCTGCTCACGGACCTCCGTCACCTTCTCCCGCATGGCGCGGAACATGGCGACGGACGTGGTGAGGACGGCCGGCTGGGTGTTCTCGGTGGAGGCCAGTTCGTCGGCGTCCGACTCGAAGCACACGGCTGCGAGGTCAATGCCGGTGATGTCGCTGGCTTCCTCGAAGGTTTGGCGGGCTGCCTCGGAATGGTCGAAGACCAGGCGGCCCATACCGGGCGCCTGCGACCCCTGGCCGGGGAAGACGAGCGCGAGCGACTCAGTCGCACCATCGGGCGCACTGTTGTCGGGCGTGTTGGTCACGGGACCCCTCCAGGTTCGGCGCCGGTGGATACCGGATTCGTGCCCAACCAGTCCCAGGAAGTTTATCAGTCCGCAGACGTGTACAGGGTCACGGTTCGGTTATCTACCAAACATAACTTCCGGCGCGATCGCGCTCGCCGAGGGCGCATCGAGCAACTTCCGCACCTCCGGGAGCGCCCTCAGCAGGTCGCTCGCGAGCGTCGAGGCGGGCCCGTAGACCTCGGATACCTGTCGCGCGCACTCACCCTGCATCCACACGGCCGCGCCGGCCGCCTCGTACGGCTCCACGCCCTGCGCGATGAGGCCGGCGATGAGCCCCGCGAGCACGTCCCCGGTCCCGCCGTGTGACAGTGCGGAGTTCGCCACGTCCGAGAGCCGCGCACCGCCGTACGGCGATGCCACTACCGTCCCGGCGCCCTTGAGGACCACCACGGACTGCGTCTCCTGCGCGTAGTCCGCCGCGACGGGAAGACGGTTCGCCTGCACCTCCTCGATGCTCGTGCCGAGCAGACGCGCCATCTCGCCGGGGTGCGGCGTCAGGACGCGCGGCAGCGCGAAGCGCGCGTGCCAGTCCGCCTCGCCCGCCAGCACGTTCAGCGCATCCGCGTCCAGCACCACCGCTTCGAGGCCCTCGATAGCGTCGAGGCCCGCGAGCAGGTGTTGCACGAACCCGCGCGTCGCGTCCGAGAGCCCGATGCCCGGCCCCACGAGGAGCGCGCGAGCGCGGCTGCCTCGAAGCGCCTTGAGCAACACGCGCGCCGAGGCGGCGTCGAGTTCGCCCGGTGCATCCGAGGGGAGCGGCTCGTGTGTCGGGTCGGGGAGCGAGACGAGCAGCGGCTGCACCGCCTCCGGCGCCGCAAGCGTGACGATGCCGCACCCGGATCGTGCTGCCGCCTCCGCCGCGAGGCGTGCCGCTCCGGGGTACCGCCTCGATCCTGCGGCTATGACGGCGCGGCCAAACGTGCCCTTGTTGCCGTCGTCCGGCCTCGAGGGGATCGCCTCGCGCAGGTCGCGCATGCGCAAGTCCTCGTAGGGCAGGTTGCCCACGGCCTCGCGCGGAATGCCGATGTCGACGACCTCCACGCGGCCGGCGAGCGTGCGCCCGGGCGCCTGGTACAGCCCCAGCTTGGCGCAGCCGAACGTCACGGTGAGGTGTGCCGGCGCCGTCGCTGGATCGGCGAAGCCGGTGTCGGCGTCCACGCCCGAGGGCACGTCCGCCGCGATCACCTGCATCGCCGGGGACACCTCGCGGGCCGCACCCAGGCGTCGGAGCACCTCGGCGGGTGCGTCATCGAGCGGCCGCTCGGCGGGTCGGAGGCCCGTCCCGAAGAGCGCGTCCACCACCAGGAATGCCTGCCGCAGCAGGCCGTCCAGCGCCTCGAAGTTGGGGTCGTCCTCTGCCACCGTCGAGGGCAGTTCGGCCGCGCGGACGGCGGCCCACTCCGGGTCGTCGTCCGGGCGGGGGCGGAGGAGGTAGACGTGCACCGGCGCACCCCACTCCGCCAGTTGTCGCGCGGCCACCAGGCCGTCACCGCCGTTGTTGCCCGGGCCGCACAGCACCAGGACCGGTTTGCCCTCCATGGTGCCGAGGGCCATCCAGGCCTCCTGCGCCACGGCCAGGCCGGCCTGCGCCATCAGTTCGCGCTCGGAGACGCCCGCATCGATGGCGGCGCGCTCGAGGCGGCGCATCTGCTCGGTGGTCACGAGTTTCGCCATCGTTTGCCCTCGCCCGGCCTGCCGGCCTAGTTCTGCTCGTCCTCGCCCATCAGGCCGCGCTGCTGGAGGTACGCGACGAGGCGTGCACGTGAATCGGCGTGGTCGTACTCCGGCTTGGTCGCGGTACACACCACCACGGCCATCGCGAACGAAGCCAGGTGCGTGAGGGACAGGTCGATGGCCTCCAGGCCGATGGCGTCCGCACGCCTCCGGGCGCCGCCGTAGAGGTACAGCAGCGGCTTGCCTCGGCGGTCCGGGAGCACCTCGATGTCGCGCCACGCGACGGAGCGTGCGCCGGTGCCCAGCGCCTTCATCACGGCCTCCTTGGCCGCGAAGCGGGCCGCCAGTTCCGGTACGCGGCCGCGACAGAACGCCGCCTCCGCAGGGGTGTAGACGCGCTGGATGAACCGCTCCGGGTGCTTCCCCAGCACCTTCGCAACGCGCTCTATCTCGATCAGGTCGATGCCAACCGCATGTGTACTCACGCGGGCGAATCTAGCACGAGCCCGTGCCATACTCGCCTCCCGGCACCCAGAGGAGGCTCCCATGACCGCGCGCATCATCGATGGCAGGGCGATTGCCGCCGCCGTGCGAGCGGACGTGGCGCGGGACGTGGCCGCGTTCGTGGAGGCCGGCCGTCCGGCGCCGAAACTCGCGGTGGTCCTCGTCGGTGACGACCCGGCCTCGCACGTCTACGTGAACATGAAGGAGCGCGCCGCCGCCGAGGCGGGCATGCGCTCCGAGTCCGTGCGCCTTCCGGCCGCCACCTCGCAGGAGGACGTGCTGGCTCACGTCCATCGCCTCAACGACGACCCGGAGGTGCACGGCCTCTTCGTCCAACTCCCCCTCCCCGACCACATCGATGCGAACACCGTCGCGGAGGCAGTCCTGCCCGTGAAGGACGTGGACGGCCTGACCAGCACGAGCCTGGGGCTGCTGGTGCAGGGCAAGCCCCTGCACGCCCCCGCCACCCCCTCCGGCGTCGTCGAGATGCTTCGTCGCGAGGGCGTGGAGACGCGGGGCGCGCACGTCGTGGTCGTGGGCCGCTCGCTCCTCGTGGGGCGCCCGGTCTCCCTCCTGCTCTCGGATCGCACCTCGAACGCCACGGTGACCATGGCGCACACGGGCACGCGTGACCTGGGCGCCGTCACCCGCGAGGCGGACATCCTCGTGACGGCCATGGGCCAGCCGAAGGTCGTGACCGCGGACATGATCCGCCCCGGCGCGGTCGTCATCGACGTGGGCACGACGAAGGTGGGCGAGACCAAGAAGGGCAACGCCATCCTCAGCGGCGACGTGGACTACGAGGCCGCCCTGGAAGTGGCGAGCGCCATCACCCCCGTCCCGGGCGGCGTCGGCCCCATGACCGTCGCAATGCTCCTCGTGAACACCGTGCGGGCCGCGAAGGCGATGGCCGGCATTCTCTAACCTTCCCCCCTTGCGAGGGTGGCCGGGATGGGTGGTGGGATGTCGGGCGAGATGCGCCTCGGAGCGTCTGCTGTCCCGCTCCAATCGCGGGAACGAGAGGAAGCCCGCCGTTCGGCGGGCTTCCATCGCTGGTGATGCGTTCGAGGGCTCTCCGTCCGGGCTACCGGACGAATGCCACGAACGTCGATCTGGGAACACCGTCCGCGTAGTTCTCCAGGAACGCCGCGTTCACGAACGCCGGCGCGTGGGAGCGGTAGCCGTACCACTGGCCCTCGAGAGCGACCCAGGCTGCCGCACCGTCCAGGGCCGCGTCCAAGAGGTCGAGGCCCCCACCCTGCCACATGGTCAGCGAGATTCCCGTGGCATGCGGCGCGGGCGAGAAGGTGCCCCAGTCTCCCGGCAGGCCCGTGACCTGGAACAGGGTGAAGTGCATCAGGTCCGCGACCAGGGTCGCGGAACCAACGGTGTTCAACGTGACGCTCGCGGGCACGAGGGTCCACGACGAGCCATCCCAGAACGAGAGCAGCATGTCTTCGCCGACGTCATCGGGGAGGTCTTGTGCCGACACGGTGAAGGTCAGCGTCACGGGCAACGCAAAGGCCGCCTCAACCGGGACACCCCGGCTGTCGACGAGCCGGATCACAAAGGACGCGAAGGCGTCCGCGCCCCCGATGGAGGCCGCCTGGCGATCAAGGCTCGACTGGTCTTGCACGGCGGCGACTTCGAGCCGAAGCCCCGTCGCATCGTCGATCGCGCCGGCGGGGACCACGACCCGGAGCGTCGTGCCGTTCGCCGTCGTCGTCTCGCCGGTCGCAGCACCGTCCGTCCCCAGGGGGAACGAGCGCCGGTTCACCACTGGCACGGGTATCTCCCCGGCCTCGATGATGACGTCGCCAATCTCGAGCGGTGGTGGCGTGATTACGTCGAAGTTGTTTGAGGTGCCGTTCACCGCAGGGGCGCCCGTGGACGTGACCGTAATCGCCTCCGCGGCCTGAGCGGCGGCTAACGTGACGGTATGCGTCGTGGTACCCGGCGTGGACGAGAAGTCCAGGGTCAGGGCGCCAAGGCCGATCGACCCTGTGGTATCGCCGAGGATGGTGATGTCCACCGCATAGGCTGCGTCATCCAGCGCCGTATACGGATCGCCCAGGTCGTCGAGGGCGGCGATCTGGACCTCGAATGGCACACCCACCTGCTGGTGGGCGATAGGGCCGCCACCAACCGCAGTGACCTGGAACGCATCCAGTCCGGGGCCAGTGATCAAGACATCGCTGCTGCCACTGGTATTGATGCTCGCAAGGTCGCCGATCGTGTGGCTGAAGACCTGGAAGTGAAGGCTGTAGTTGCCGGGGGCAGCCGGATTGCCGATGCCCTCAAACTTGAGGACGAACCTCGTCCCATCGGACAGGAGCTGGGTGAAGTCCTCCAGGTGGAGCGCCTGCCCGTTGACCGTGAACGACGCGTACTCCCCGGGGATCGGCGCGCCTCCCACTGTCGATTCAGCCTCCACGAACGTCGCCGAGGAGACGTCGTAGCCAGCGGGGAAGGTGACGACGACATCGCCCTGCCCGGGGACCGTGGCGCCGTTCCCGTCGCCGATACTGAATTCCACGGTGTACGACACGTTGGTTGCGCCGATGGTCGTCGATGAGGCGGTGATGCTGACGTTCTCGGCGTGCGTGGCATGCGCAGTACCTGGCGGAAGCAACACGGATACTGACGCCAGGAATACCGCAACCAGGACAGCCACTCCTGCAGCGCCGCTGAACCTTCTCACGCGATCTCCTCGCACTACCAAAGAACTACTCAGAGATATAACGCATGTATATCAGCGTCAGTATAGTGAGATTACCACGCGCCCTATTACATGAGCGATCAACCGGTGCTATAGGGGTTCGAGATTCGCCTTCGCGGGCTCGGGGCCTGGGGCGCGTGGGGCTTGGCGCATGGAGGCACCGGTCGGAAGGGGCGCCGACGATCCGCAGGGGGGCTGCCTCACTCGGATGGGGGAGCGGATCGGCTGAGCACCCATGCCTCGCATGTGAGGAGATGCCGGTTCGTGCCCCCGTCGCCCGACGCTTCTCGGCGTGAGAACATGAAGGCATGGACGAACTAAAGGCGCGCGTCGCGGAACTGCTCGCACGGGTGCGGGACGTGCAGGTGCGACTTTGACCTCCCCGCGAAGCAGGACGAGCTAGCCCGCCTCCGCGAGCAATCGCAGGCGCCGGACCTCTGGGACGACCCGAAGCGTGCCCAGGGCGTCATGCGTGCCGTCTCCCGCCTCGAGGGCCTCATCGACACCTGGCAGCGCCTCGAAGCGTCGTCCCAGGACATCGAGGCGTTGCTCGAACTTGCCGAGGAGACCGAGGGTGACGAGCGCGACGGCCTGCTGGCAGAGGCCGGGAGCGACCTCGCGTCGCTGGAGCGCGACTACGACGCGCTGGAGTTGAACCTGACGCTCGGCGGCCAGTACGACTCGAAGAGCGCGCTGCTCTCGATCCATGCCGGCGCCGGCGGCACCGAGGCCAACGACTGGTCGGAGATGCTGCTGCGCATGTACCTGCGCTGGGCGGAGAAGCGCGGCTTCAAGACGGAGATCCTCTCCCTGAGCGCCGGGGATGAGGTCGGCGTGAAGTCCGTGGAGGTCCGCATCGACGGGGACTACGCCTACGGCCTCCTCCGCTCCGAGCGCGGAGTGCATCGCCTGGTGCGTCTCTCGCCGTTCAACTCCGCCGGCACTCGACAGACCACGTTCGCCCTCGTCGAGGTGATGCCCGAGGCGGACGAGGAAGTCGAGATCGAGATCAAGCCGGACGACCTGCGCGTCGACACCTATCGCGCGTCCGGCCACGGCGGCCAGAACGTCCAGAAGAACGACACCGCCATCCGGATCACCCACATCCCCTCCGGCATCGTCGTAACTTGTCAGAACGAGCGCTCCCAGGCTCAGAACCGGGAGAGCGCCATGGTGGTGCTGAAGTCTCGCCTGCTGGAGCAGGAGATCCTCCGCATCGAGGCGGAACGCGCCAAACTGAAGGGGGAGCACGTGGAGGCCGGCTGGGGGAACCAGATCCGCTCCTACGTCCTCCATCCGTACAAGATGGTGAAGGACCTGCGCACGGAGGTGGAGACCTCCGACACGCAGGGCGTCCTGGACGGTGACATCGAGGCGTTCATCACCGCCTACCTGCGCAGCCAGGTGGGCGCGGAGGAAGCGGCATGACCCGCCGGCTGACCGCAGTGTTCGCGGCCCTCGTGCTCTCGTTCGCCCTCGTGGCCCCGGCGAGCGCGGAGGTCGAGGTCTCCAACGACGTCACGGAAAGCGCCGACCCCACCGCGATCACGTTCCGCATCCGCGTGGCCGGGGACCCGCTGGAGTCGGCCGCGCTGTCCTACCGGGTGGTGAACCCGGACGGCAACGTGGGCGGCGACATCCAGGTGGAAGTCCCGCCGGACGGCCTCGGCGACCTGTCGGCCACCCTCAACGCCAACTCGGCGCAGACCTACATCCCCGTGGGCTCACGCATCACCTACCGCTGGGAGTTCACCACCCGCGACGGCGAGGACGTGCAGACCGAGGGGCAGGAGTTCGTCTTCCTGGACGGCCGCTATACGTGGCAGACCATGGAGCAGGACGACGTCACGGTGTACTGGTACGCCGACGAGCAGGACGCGAGCCTCATCCTGGAGGCCACCGCGGACGCCATCAGCGACGTGGAGAGCCTGCTGGACACGGAACTGCCGTACCCCGTCCGCGTGATCCTCTGGCCCCGTGAAGCCGAGGGCGAACTGGCGCAGCGAGCCCGAGGCGGCACGTTCGACTCGCAGGTGGTCACCGGCGGCGCGCGGGTGTCCTCTGACGTGCTGCACGTGTACGACGCGCTCGGTTCCTTCATCGATGTCGCGAGGCACGAGGCGGCGCACCTGGTGACGAAGGTCGCCGGCGACGGCCCCTTCAACCGCGTCCCCTCCTGGCTGGACGAGGGCGTCGCGGTCTACGCACAGAACGATCCCGGCCAGGGCTACCGCACCGCGATCGACTTCGCGATCGCCTCGGACGACACGCTGCGGCTGCGCAACCTGTCCGCGCCCGCGAACCAGGCCGCGCTGGTCAACACCTTCTATGGCCAGTCATGGCACGTGGTGAACTACCTGGTCGAGACCTACGGCGAGGAGGAACTCGCCGACGTGTTCGCCGCCGTGAAGGCTGGGAACGCTACCGACGACGCCTTCATGGAGGTCTACGGCTTCGACCAGGACGGCCTCTACAACGAATGGCGCGAGAGCGTGGGCCTCGACCCCGTTGAGTTCACCGCCGCGGCCACCTCCACCCCCGGCGTCGAGGGCACACGAGCGCCGCTGACGCTCCCCACCTCCGTCGCCGGCGGTTCATCGAACGGCGACGGCGCCGCGTCCCCGGACGGGGGAGACGACACCGACGGCGGTGCCGGGGTGGCCGAGGCCGACGAGGGCTCATCGAACGCGATGACGGCGATCATCATCGGCGTCGCCACCGTGCTGCTGGCGGGCGGCCTCGGCTTCGCGGGGTTCCGGCTCATGCGCTCGAAGGCGTAGCGCGGGCGCGAGAGGGCCTATTCCCGCCCCGGAACGTAGAGGCCGCTCGCGGTTTGGCCACCCTGAGCCTGGCCCGCATCGGAGGCGCGTTGCGCCTGCTCCGCCTGCATCTCCTCGATGGCGATGCGGCGCGCTTCGTCCTCGGAGACGTACTCGGCGCTGAGGACGCGGTCGCGGATCACCTTCTCATCGGAGCCTTCGGCGACGCGGCGGATCTGCTCCACCAGGGCCTCTTCGTTCCAGTAGCCGGTGAAGCGTTGCCCGTTCAGCGTCAGCAGCGGCACCTCCGTGATCAGGCGCTGCCCGGCGAGTACCGGGAACTGCGCGACCTCGATGAGGCGCATGCGCAGCCGCTTGCTCTCCACGGCGAACGCGCCGAGGAGTGGCAGCATCCGAGCGGAGAACGGGTCGAACGGCGTCAGGAACGCCTCGACCTCCACGTCCGCCGGCAGGTCCTGCAACGTGGCGCGCGTCTCCGGCGAGACCGGTGAGCCGCCCTGCGAGAGGAAGCCGATGATGTCCAGCAGCGGCGGGAACAACGGCCCGTAGAACATCCCCACCATCTGCACGGAGCGTCCGCCCGCGCGCAGCACCACCGTGGGCGAGTGCTCGATGCCGGCCTGCTCCGCGCGCGAGGCGTGCTGTTCCAGGTCGTAGGGCGTCAGGGTGAGGGCGGGGTGGAGCGTCTTCAGCTGGCGCATCAGCGCCAGCGTCTCCTCCGCGTGCGCCCCCGTGTCGCGCTCCGTGCTCACGATGGCGGACGCCGGGCGCGTCCACACCTCGATGCTCACGGCGCGCCGCATGCGCTCGGTGAGCGCGCGGGCGATCTCGTTCAGTTCGCGCTTGCCGAGGGGCCCCTGTGGCACTGCGCTCACGCGACGCCTCCATCTCGGTCCGCCTCGATGAGCAGGCGCGACGCAATCCAGGTGCGCTGGGCGGCCGTGAGCAGGGTGAGGATGGCGAGGACCCAGAGGGCGAGGCGCACCCAGCCGAAGAGCAGCGCCACCCCGGTCAGCACCACCCGCTCGGAGCGCGTGAACAGCCCGTCCTTCAGAGGCATCTGCAGGCCCTCTGACCGGGCCCGCACGTACGAGACCATGAGGGAGCCCACCACAGCCAGGAAGGCCAGCAGCGCCTCCTCGCGGTTCCCCAGGTCCAGCGAGTACCAGAGGATGCCGAACAGCACGGCGGCCTCGGACAGGCGGTCCAGCGTGGAGTCGTACAGCGCGCCGAACCTCGATGCGGTGCCGGTGGTGCGGGCCAGGTGGCCGTCCAGCATGTCCAGGCCGCTGAAGAACAGCACGGCGATGCCTGCCGGCAGCAGCCAGCCCTCCACCACGAACCACGCCGCGAGGACGTTCCCCAGGAACCCGACCGTCGTCAGCCAGAACGGCGTCACCCCCACCGATGCGAGGGCGCGCACGATCGGGTCCAGCACCGCGGCCGGCGCCCGGCGTGGGAGCAGCGAGGTCATCGACATCTCATTCCGCCGATACCAGTTCGTCTCGCAGCCGCCGGCGGCGTGCGGACTCCACCGTGTCCCGGGTATCCCGCAAGCGCTCGTAGTAGGAGATGACCTGCTGCGCCACGCGCGGCCAACCGTACTCCTCCACGCGCTGCCGGCCCTCCACGGCGAGGGCGGCCCGTCGCTGAGGGTTACGCACCAGGTCCGTAAGCGCATCCGCCAGCGCCATCACGTCCTTCGGCCGCACCAGCACCCCGTCCACGTCGTGCGTGATCACGGAGGCGTAGCCATCGATGTTGGAGGCGACCACGGGGACGCCAGCGGCCATGGCCTCCAGCAGCACGTAGCCCTGCGACTCGTGACCGGTGGCTGGCGAGCAGAAGATGTCCGCCGTGCGGTGGTAGCGA
>CAYTRA010000038.1:0-12091 GCA_964439675.1 uncultured Dehalococcoidaceae bacterium | reverse complement strand
AACGGCCAGAAGATCTCGACTTCCACCGCCCACCGGGCGCAATGGATCTTCATGCTCACGCGCACCGACCCGGACGCCCCCAAGCATCGAGGCATCTCCTACCTCATGGTGGACATGTCCACGCCGGGCGTGACGGTCCGGCCGCTCCTCCAACTGACGGGGCGTCACGGCTTCAACGAGGTCTTCTTCGACGATGTCCGCGTCCCCGTCGCCAACCGAGTGGGCGAGGAGAACCGAGGCTGGTACGTCGCCACCACCACGCTCGACTTCGAACGCTCCGGCATCGAGCGCGTCCTGACCGCCGACCGCGACCTGCGACGCCTCGAAGAGTGGTGGCGCGAGACGCCGTCCGAGTTCGCCTCGCGGCCGGGGGCCGCGGCTCGACGCTCGCGCACGGCGGAACTGCGCGTGGCCGTGGAGGTTGCGCGCACCCTGGCGTACCGCGTCGCCTGGATGCAGTCGCGGTCGCTCGTCCCCAACCACGAGGCGTCCATGGCGAAGATGTACGCCTCCGACGTCGGGCAGTGGGTGGCGCAGCACGCGGTCAACGCGGCCGGACTGGGCGGCCAACTGACGCCGGACTCCCACCGCGCGCCGCGGGGCGGCGCACCGGCCTTCCGCTACATGGACTCCGTCCGCCTGACCATTGGCCAGGGCACGGGCGAGATCCAGCGAAACGTCATCGCCACACGCGGGCTGGGTCTGCCCAGAGGATGAGCCCGCTTGAGATCATGTTGTGGGTAGTGGTGGGGCTCACCATCGGCGCCTATGCCGGCGCGATTGGCGCCGGCGGCGGCTTCCTGATCACGCCCGTGCTGCTGCTCCGTTTTGCCGATGCCCCTCCCGCCGAGATCACGGCGGCGTCCCTGGTGGTGGTCACGGCCACGTCCATCTCCGCCTCGCTGCTCTCCTCCCGCGAGGGGCGAGTTGACCGGCGCCTCGCGATCGCGATGATGGCGGTCGTCGTGCCCGCGGGGCTGCTGGGCGCGGCCACGACAGCCATCGTCCCGCGCGCACCGTTCGCCCTCGGCTTCGGTGCGCTGCTCGCGATCATCGCGTGCTACCTGATCCTGCGGCCGGTGCCGGGCATCGTGACGCCGGTGCGAGGCGCATGGCGGCGCGCGCTCACCGACCGCGACGGGAACGCGTATGTCTACCACGTACCCGTGGCGCGCAGCGTGGTGCCGAATGCCGGGGTCGGCTTCATCTCGTCCCTCGCGGGCATCGGTGGCGGGCCGATCGGGGTTCCGATGATGACCTACATCATGCGCGTGCCTCACGCGGTGGCGGTGCCCACCATGCACTTCCTCATCGTGCTCCAATCGGGTACAGCCGTGGGGTTGCACCTCAGCCTCGGCCACGTGGGCGAGCCGATGTCCGTCGTCCCGTGGCTCGCCCTCGGCGTCATCGGAGCAGCGCCCATCGGGCGACTGCTGCGCCGGAATACGGGCGAAGGGCGGCTCATGCAGGCGCTGGCCGTCGGCCTGCTCTTTGCCGCCGCCCGCACAATGGCCGAGGGACTGCTGTAGAGGGCACCCGCAGTCGAGGACTATCGAGGCCGAACGGAGCTACGAGGTCGGCGAAGCCGGCCGGACCATCGGGAGGAACACATGGGCCAGATCCTGGACCTGGCGGAGCAGGCGTGGCGCAGCCAGGGCGACCGGCATCCCTGGCGCGCCCTCAACATCCTGGAGGAGGTGGCGCCGCGCACCTGGTTCGCCTCATCCTTCGCGAACATGACGATGTTCGACACGGACGAGGGCCTCGTGATCGTGGACCCGGGGGCGAAGAACAACGCCGCCCAGAAGCACGAACAGATCCGCGCCGTCTCCGACCGGCCGATCCACGCGGTCATCTATACCCACGGCCACCATGACCACGTCTGGGGCGCCGACCTCTACCACGCCGAAGCGCAGGAGCGCGGCTGGACGCCTCCACGCGTCGTCGCCCACGAGGCGGTGCTCCGCCGCTTCGAGCGCTACCGGAAGACCGAGGGCTACAACGGCATCATCAACATCCGCCAGTTCCGGGGCGGCCTGGGGACGCCCTCCTGGCCCACGGACTACGTGTTCCCGGACACCACCTACCGCGACTACCTGGAACTCAGCGTCGGCGGCGAGCGCTTCGAGTTGCACCACGCACGTGGCGAGACGGACGACGCGACCTGGGTCTACGTGCCCTCGCGGCGGATATTGGCGACGGGCGACCTCTTCGTCTGGGTGGCGCCGAACGCGGGGAACCCGCAGAAGGCGCAGCGCTACGCCGGTGAGTGGGCCGCCGCCCTGCGCAGCATGGCGGCGCAAGACGCGGAGGTCCTCCTCCCCGGCCACGGCGCGCCGATCGTCGGCGCCGAGCGCGTCCGCCAGGCGCTGGAGGACACCGCGCGCTACCTGGAGTCGCTGGAGGAGCAGACGCTCGCCGCGATGAACGAGGGCCTCCCCCTCCACGAGGTGGTGCAACGCGTGCAGCCGCCGGCCGACCTGGTGGAGCGGCCGTACCTCCGGCCGGTGTACGACGAGCCGGACTTCATCGTCCGCAACATCTGGCGGCTCTACGGCGGCTGGTACGACGGCGTGCCCTCGCACCTCAAACCCGCGCCTGAACCAGAGGTCGCCGCGGCGGTGGCCGCCCTCGCCGGCTCGCCGGACGCCCTCGCGGGGCGGGCCCGGGCGCTGTCGGATGCCGGCGACCATCGCCTGGCGTGCCACCTCGCGGACTGGGCCTGGATGGCCGCCCCGACCGACGAGGCGGTCCGCGCCGTGCGAGGTGAGATCTACGCGCGCCGTGCCGCCAGCGAGCACTCCACCATGGCGGTCGGCATCTTCAACACGACGGCGCGGGAGATGGGCGTCACGCTGGAGGAGGGTCCCACCTTCGCCGCGCAACAGCGCCGCGAAGGACGGTAGCCCTCAGCCGCGCAGCGGTCGCTACGGAAGCGCCTCGGACGGGATGCGGTCGATGAGTGCCACTATGGCGGGGTCGAACATGACCCCGGACTGGTCCTTGATGTAGGCAAGGACCTCGTCGCGAGGCCACGCGTGCTTGTAGGGGCGCTCCGAGCGCAGGGCATCGTAGACGTCAGCGATGCTGAAGGCCCGCGCCAGGATGGGGATCTCGTCGCCCTTCAGGCCCAGCGGGTAACCAGAGCCGTCCCACTTCTCGTGGTGTGAGTGGGCAACCTTCACCGCCTCCGACAGGTACGGGATGTCCGCCAGCAGGCGGTAGCCGTACACCGGGTGCATGCGCATCACTTCCCACTCGGCGTCAATGAGCGGGCCGGGCTTCAGCAGCACCGAGTCCGGGATCGCGATCTTCCCCACGTCATGCAGCAGCGCGCCTCGCTTGAGGTCCGCCATCATGGGCCCGTCGAAGCCGGCAGCACGGCCGATGGCGCGCGAGAGGGCCACCACGCGGTCGGAGTGCCCGCGCGTTTCGTAGTCACGCAGTTCCAGCGTCCGCGCCCAGCCCTCCAGCGTGCGGTCGTAGGCAAGTTCCAACTCGATGTTGGCGCGCTGCATGTCGCTCACCAGTTGCGCGTTGTCCAGCGCAATCGCGGCGGGCGCCGCCAGCGAGTTCACGAACTCGGTCCATTCTGGCTCAGGCGTGAAGACGGTGCGGTGGTAGAGCTCCAGCACCCCCCGCGTCACGCCCTTCGCGACCAGCGGGACGGCGTGGTAACTCCGGAAGCCCTCGTCCTGCATCGCGGCAGTCCGCGGCAGGCCCTCCGCGGCCTCCAGGTCCTGCACGAAGATCGTGCGGCGCTCCTGTGCCGCGCGCCCGGCGAGGCCTTCCCCAAGCGCGAGGGCGGTCGATTCCACGCCGGCCGAGCGGAAGCCACGCCCCTGCGCATAGACCAACTCCCCGGAGTGCCGGTCAAGCAGCAGCACTGAGGCGGCATCCACCTCCAGGATGTGGGTCACCTGCTCCAGCACCACGTTCAGGGTCAGCGTCACATCCAGGCTGCCCGTGATGGCCACGTCGATCAGACGCAGGGCGTTCAGCCGCTCCACCTGCCGGCGTTCGCGCTCCGCCAGGTGGGCCTGCTCCAGGCGCAGCCGGTGCTCGTCCAGCGCGCGGTCCACGGCCGCGCCCAGGCGGGCCAGGCGGTCCTTCAGGAGGTAGTCGGACGCGCCCTCGCGGATGCACCGCACGGCGCCCTCGTCGTCCAGGGTGCCGGTGACGACCAGGATGGGGATGTCCACGCCGGAGTCCCGCACGTCCGCGAGCGCATGAAACGCGTCGTACTGCGGCAGCGAGAAGTCCATGATGACGACGTCATGCGGCTGCAGCAGCGCCGCGCGGAACTCGTTGCCAGAGCGCGCGCGTGTGACCGCGGGGTCGAACCCGTGGCGGCGGAGCGTGATCTCGACAAGGTCCGCGTCCGAGTCCATGTCCTCCAGCAGGAGGCAGCGCAAGACGCGCCGCTGCGCCTCGTCCGCCCTCGCGGCCGCGGTCACGTCGACGGCCTCTCGTTCAGCAGCATCCAGTACATGCCCAGTTGCGCGACGGCCGTGGAGAACTCCGCGAAACTCACCGGCTTCTGCACGTAGGAGTTCACGCCCAGCTCGTAGGTGTCGATCAGGTCCTTGTCTTCCCGCGAGGAGGTGAGCACCACCACCGGGATGTGGCGCGTGCGGGCGTCCGCCTTGACGGCGCGCAGCACCTCGATGCCGGAGACCTTGGGCAGCTTCAGGTCCAGCAGGATGACGCGGGGGTGGCTGTTCACGTCGCGCGACACGTACTCGCCCTGGGCGAAGAGGAAGTCCAGCGCCTGCTGGCCGTCTCGGGCTACATGGATGCGGTTGGCCAGGTTGTTGCGACGCAGCGCCTCCAGGCACAGCTCCATGTCGTCCGGGTTGTCCTCCACCAGGAGGATGTCGACACCGGTGATCTCGGCTGACTCACTGGTCATTGCTGGTCGCCTCCCCGTCTCCGAGCGTGAAGTAGAACGTGGCGCCTCGGTCCACCGCCGCGTCTACCCAGACGCGGCCGCCATGCTTGCTCACGACGCGCTGGACGATCGCGAGGCCCACGCCGGTGCCCTCGAACTCCTCGGGGAGGTGAAGGCGCTGGAACATACCGAACAGTTTGTCCGCGTAGGCCATGTCGAAGCCAACGCCGTTATCCCGGACGTAGAAGACCGTCTCGCCATCCTGCTCCAGGCGGCCTACCTCGATCTTCGGTCGCTCTACCTTGCTGCTGAACTTGACCGCATTGCCGATCAGGTTGTCCGTGATGCGCCGCACCATGGCGCGGTCCGCAACCACCTCGCCCAGGTCGCCGATCTGCCACTCGATCTCCACGCCTTCGGGCGGCTGCAGGTCCTCCACCGTCTCCCGCACCACGGTCGTGAGGTCGAACGGCCGCCGTGTCAGGTCCTGCCGGCCGACGCGCGAGAACTGGAGCAGGTCATCGATGAGCATGCCCATCCGCTGCGTGCCCGCGCGCACGCGCGACATGTACCGCTTCGCGGACTCGGGCATATCGTCACCCAGGTCCGTCTCCACCAGTTCCGCGAACCCATCGATGGCGCGCAATGGCGACCGCAGGTCGTGGGACACGGAGTAGGAGAACGCCTCCAGTTCGCGGTTGGCGGCCTCAAGCGCCTCTGTCCGCTCGTGAACGCGCCGCTCCAGCGTGGCGTTCAACTCCTCGTTCTCCGCGCGGCGACGCGCCACCGCCTGCGCCATGGACTCGAACGAGCGGCTCAGGTCGCCGAGTTCGCCGGGCGGATGCTTGAAGTCGGGCGTGGCGAGGTCGCCGCTCGCGATGCCCTCCGCTGCCCGCTGCATCCGCCGGACCGGCCCCACCACGAGCCACTGACTACCCACGAGGGCGATGCCGAACGCCATGGCGGTGAAGAACAAGAGCGCCGTGGAGTCGCGCCAGAGGTCGCTGATCGCGTCCCCTACCGCGTCCTCCTGCGGCAGCCCCAGCACGATGCGGGCCTCGTCGCCCAACGCCTCGACGGGGGCGAGGCCGACGAACGAGGGCACGCCATCCGCGCTGGTCGCGGCGAACGAATCGCGCCCCTCCGCCACCGCCAGGTCGAAGTTGGGGCCAGTGAGCGGCTGCCCGACCCGGCCCCGGGCCGTGTCCGGGTGTCTGGCAATCACGTTGCCCTCGCCGTCCGTGACGATGACGAAGGCCCCGTCCGGGTGCCGCTCCAGGAGGTCGGCCGGCAGGAAGGTGTCCAGCCTCATCATGGCCACCATGGCGCCCGTGACGTCGCCGGCGCCGTTGTGGATGGGATACAGGACCGGCACCACCAGGGCGCCCGTGAGGGGGCTGACGTCCACCGGCCCGACCACCGCGCCGGAGGCGGCCAGGGCTTCCTGCGCGTACGGCCGGTCACCCAGCGAGGCACCCGGCGGGAGCTCCTCGTGCGCGCAGAGCAGGGTGCCATCTGGAAGGATCGCGCCCATCAGGTCCAGGTTGGAGCCTTCCGCGAACGGCGCGAACGCCGCTCGACAGGACACTTCGTCCAGCACGGTGAGGCTCTCCACCGCACCGAGGAAGTTCGCGATGGGCCGGATGAACTGGGCGGTGCCTAGCACCGCGGTCTCCACCCGGTCCGCGTATGCATGGCTCAGGCGCGCCACGTCAGCGCGAGCCGCTGCCTCGTCATCGGCCTGGCGCTCGATGCTCGAGAACACCGCCAGGCCTGCCACCGGCACGCCGATTACCAGGATGAGCAGGAGCAGTTGGATGCGGATGGAGCCAACACGAGGAATCATGGCGCCACTACCTACGCGTACTACGCGTGGCCTACAGCACCGCCGCTGCGAGGGGTGCTCGCGAGCGACAGCGAGGGACCGGTAGTTATTGACACCGTAACGAAACAAGAAAGGAGGCACCGACCCTGCAAGGCATCCTATCTAGTCATTCAGGCCCTGACAACGATCCCTAACCAGGGTTTCTATCGGCCCTCTGAAATCTACCCCTACCGGCCCGCCCCTAAGACGGCGCTGCGAACCGCCCTACAAGCGTGACGCTGGGAGTGGGGCGAGTCCTGATGCTGGTCGGTCGTCCCGCCGCGTCCGTGCATCGGCTTCTTCAGCGAATCTTCAGCGGGCACTCAGACGCTGTCTCCGACCTCGCCGGAGCCGGCACGAGGGAACGCTTGGCCGGCGGGGCGTACCATCGAGGAGGAGCGGAACAGCAGACGTGGCACGCGGGCGCGTCTCGGGCGTCCTCAGCCGTTCGCACCGACCGACATTGCCCTCGACACTATGGAACGCAACGAAGCACCACCTCCCGCCGACATTCTGGTCGTCGACGATGACCCGAGCATCACCAGCCTGCTCAAACGCGGCCTGACCTACGAGGGCCACCACGTCCGCACGGCGGACGACGCGCTGTCGGCCCTCGCGGCGGCGCGGGACGAACCTCCGGACTTGGTGGTGCTGGACGTGATGCTGCCGGGGATGGACGGCCTGGAGGCCTGCCGCCGCCTCCGACGCGCCGACCCCACGCTGCCGATCCTGCTGCTCACGGCGCGGGACGATCCGATGGACGAGATCCACGGCCTGGACTCCGGCGCCGACGACTATGTCACGAAGCCCTTCGCCTTCGAAGTGCTGAACGCACGCGTGCGGGCGCTCCTCCGTCGCCGCGCGGAGCGAGGCCAGCCGAGCCTCGCCTACGCCGACCTGCGGCTGGACGTGGACGGCTACGTGGCCCATCGAGGTGAGCGGCGCATCGGCCTCACCGCCACCGAGTTCGACGTGCTGCTCCTCCTGCTCTCCCACGCAGGCCAGGTCCTGACGAAGGAACAGATCCTGGAAGACGTCTGGGGGTACGACTTCGGCGGGAACACCAACATCGTGGAGGTCTACGTCAGGTCCCTGCGCGTGAAACTGGAGGCCGGTGACGAGCCGCGCCTGATCCAGACCGTCCGCGGCGTGGGATACGTCCTGCGAAGCGAGTAGCCGAGGCGTGTCGCTCAGGCTGAGGTTCGCGCTCTGGTACGCCGGACTCACGGCGGCGGTGGTGGTCGCGCTGGCCTTCGCCGCGTACGTGGTGCACGGCCGAGCCCTCTACGCCGACGTGGACCGCACCCTCGTTGGCGACGCCGCGCTGGTTGCCCCCGTCCTTGCCCTGATCGAGGACGGCTCCACGCCGTTCCGCCCCCCACCGCTGGAGGAGGGCACGGCCTTCGTCCGTGCGTACGACGCGGACGGCAACCTGCTCGCCGTGGAGGCGGGTCTTGCCGGGCCCCCGCCGATCTCGGTGGCGGAGACATTCCAGGCTGACGATGGGCCGGCGCATGACGGCCTCATCGGACTCGTCTGGCCGGCAAACGTCACGGCGGATGGCGCGTTCGCGACCGTGCGCCGAACGCCGGATGGCCCTCGGACGCGCGTGTACGTGGTGGAGGCGCGCTCGGTCGATGGGCGGACGGGTTATGTCCAGTCGTGGGCGTCGCTCCGCAACGTGGACCACTCGATGGCGCGCTTCCGCTGGATGCTGGCGGTCCTCGGCACCGTCGGGGTGCTGCTGTCCGCGGGTGGCAGCGCCGCCCTCACCGGACGCGCACTCCGCCCCATCGCGACGCTAACCGCCACGGCCCGCGTGATCGCGGACCGACGGGACTTCGGCCGCCGCGTCGCGCACGCCGCCGACCGCGACGAGCTCGGACAACTCGCGTCCACCGTGAACTCGATGTTGGACGCGCTGGAGGAGGCGCACGAGACGCAGCGGCGGTTCGTCGCGGACGCGGCCCACGAACTCCGCGCTCCCCTGACCACCATCCGAGGCAACGTGGACCTCCTCGCGTCCCACGGCGAGATGAGCGAGGACGACCGCCAGGAAGCGCTGGAGGCATTGCAGGCGCAGGCCCGGTGGCTCGGCCACCTGGTGGACGAACTCCTGCTCCTCGCGCGGTCGGACGCGGGCCAGTCGATCGTGCTCCGCCCCACGGACCTCGACCGAGCGGTGCTCGATGCGGTGCGCGAGGTGGAGCCAGCCCAGCGGGGACGCGTGCGACTGGAGGAGGTCGAGTCGGTGGTCGTGCTCGGCGACGGCGACCGGCTGCGGCAACTGACGACGATCCTGCTGGACAACGCCCTCAAGTACTCCGGCACGGATCCCGTCCGCGTCTCCATCGCCGCAAGCGGCGGTCGCGCGCTCCTCACGGTCAGCGACCGCGGCCCCGGCGTCAGCGCCCAGGACCTCCCGCACGTCTTCGAGCGCTTCTATCGAGGCGACCCCGCCCGCTCCCGTGCCCCGGGCGGCGCGGGCCTCGGCCTGCCGATCGCCCACTGGATCGTGGAGCAGCACCACGGCGACATCGCCCTGCACTCGCGGCCCGGCGAGGGCGCCACCGTCACGGTCTCGCTGCCCCTCGCGGGCGCCGAGGGGGTCGACTGACCCAGCCCCACTGAAACAGCCCCATCTCAGTCATAGTTCGCGGCTTCTTCAGCGGGGATTCAGATTACGGCCCCAATCTGAAGAGAAGGCCGCGAGTGCCCGCCCTGCGGTGCGCCGCGACACCACTACCGTCCTCAGCATCAGTTGGAGCCCATCAGTGACTCGGGAGGCGCATCGCGTCACGCCGCCAGCGGGACGCGCCAGGAGATTGATCGCTTCGCTTTCGGGCGAACAGACAGAGGTGCCCCTCGGGGACTTCACCACGCCGCCGCGCGTTGTGGTGATCTCGCTCTTCGCGGCCGCCGTCGGCGCCGTGGGCGCCGGGCTGGCCGTCGCGCTCCTCCGGCTGATCGACTTCTTCACCAACCTCTTTTTCTACCAGCGCCTCTCCCTGGCCGAGGTGTCGCCGGCCGGCGGCACGGCGGTGGTGCTCCTCGCGCCGGTCGTGGGCGGACTCATCATCGGGGTCATGGCTCGCTACGGGTCAGAGCGCATCCGCGGGCACGGGATCCCGGAGGCGCTGGAGGCGATCCTCATTGGGCGCAGCCAGGTGCAACCGCGCATCGCCGTGCTGAAGCCCGTCTCGTCGGCCGTCTCCATCGGCTCCGGCGGTCCCTTCGGCGCTGAGGGACCGATCATCATGACGGGCGGCGCGGTGGGCTCGATCATCGCGCAGCTGATGCGCTTCACGGGGTCGGAGCGCAAGACACTGCTGGTCGCCGGCGCGGCAGCCGGCATGTCCGCCACGTTCGGCTCGCCCATCGCGGCGGTCGCCCTGTCCGTGGAACTGCTCCTCTTCGAGTGGAAGCCGCGAAGCCTCATCCCGGTGGCAGTGGCCAGCAGCGTGGCCGCCTACCTGCGCCACTACTTCCTGGGCCCCGTCCCGCTCTTCCCCACACCCGTGCACGTGGAGTTCGTGGGCCTCGCGGGGATGCTGGGGTGCCTCCTGTGCGGCATGCTCGCCGGCGGCCTCTCCGCCGCCCTGACGGGGGCCGTCTACTTCGCGGAGGACGCCTTCCACCGGCTGCCGTTCCACTGGATGTGGTGGCCGGCCATCGGAGGCGTCGCCATCGGCATCGGCGGACTGATCTTCCCGGAGGCGCTCGGCGTCGGCTACGACACCATCGAGGAACTCCTGCAGGGCGAGGCGCCCATGCGGGTGATCGTGGGCGTGCTGCTGGTGAAGTCCGCCATCTGGGTCGTCGCCCTGGGGTCCGGCACCTCCGGCGGCGTGCTGGCGCCGCTGTTGATGATGGGCGGCGCGCTGGGCGCGCTGGAGGCCCAGTTCCTCCCGGACGAGGGCGCCGGCTTCTGGCCGCTCATCGGCATGGCCGCCATCCTGGGCGGGACCATGCGCGCGCCGTTCACCGGCATCATCTTCGCGCTGGAACTCACGCACGACGTCAACGCGCTGCTGCCGCTGCTGGTTGCCGTCTCCACGTCCTACGCCTTCACGGTGCTCACGCTGCGACGCTCCATCCTCACCGAGAAGATCAGCCGCCGTGGCCTGCACCTGGGCCGCGAATATTCGGTGGACCCGCTGGAGACGATCCTCACGCGCCAGGTGATGCAGACCAACCTCACCGTGCTCCCGGCCCTGGCCGCGCGCGACGACCTCTCCGGCTGGCTCGACGCCCCCCTCGATGACGACGCGCCCACGTCCTACGTGGTCGCGGGGGACGAGGGCCGGCCGCTGGGCACGGTTGCTCGCTCGCAGCTGCGAGAGGCGCTGCTGGAGGCGCGCGAAGGCGAGGCGATCGACCTCGGCACGGCCGCTCGAGGCACGCCCGTGGCCTACGAGGACGAGCCGCTGCGCATGGCCGTGTACCGCATGGCGGAGAGCAGCCACACCACGCTGCCCGTCGTGCGGCGAGACGGCACCCTCGTCGGCGCGATCACCCTCCGTGACCTGCTCGCCGCCCGCCGTCGAGGCCACGAGGAGGAGCAGGTGCGCGAACGGCTGCTGACGCTCAACCGACCCATCCGCGACCTGCGGGCCCGCTCGCTCCGCCGTGGCCGCCGCCAGCGGCGCTCCCGCGCGACGCCGTAGCCCCGCCGGGGACATCGAGGGCGACGGAACGCCTCGACGGCTCGCGCGTGGAGGGACGACGATGTCCGCATGGCCACCACCGTCCTCACGCTGGGCCACGGGACACACGCGCAGGACGCCTTCGAGCACCTCGTGCGCAGCGCGGGCGTCCAAACGCTCGTGGACATCCGCATCGGCCCGGGGAGCAAGCGGCATCCGCAGTTCAACCGTGCGGAGATGGAGCGCTGGCTGCCGGAGGCCGGCGTCTCCTACCGGTGGGAGCAGCGGCTCGGCGGGTTCAGGCGTCTGCCGCCAGACTCACCCGACACCGGCCTGCGGAACGACTCGTTCCGCGCGTACGCGTCGCACATGCGTACACCGGAGTTCCGGGCGGCCATCGCCGAACTCCTTCCCGAGGCGGCCGAACGGACGACGGCGATCATGTGCAGCGAGAGCGTGTGGTGGCGCTGCCACCGCCGCCTCGTCTCGGACTACCTCGTACTCATCGAGGGCGTCACGGTGCAGCACCTGATGCCGGACGGACGCCTCGTCCCCCACCCACCGACCGAGGTCGCCCGGGTCGAGGGCGATGAACTCGTCTATGACCGCACACCCGCCGGCGAAGCCACCGAGGACTGAGCCTTAGCTGTACTGACCACACACCTGCGAGACGGCTGATCGAGAAGAGAC
>CAYTRA010000037.1:0-12299 GCA_964439675.1 uncultured Dehalococcoidaceae bacterium | reverse complement strand
GCCAGAAGGGTGGGGCCAAGACCCGTTCGTCCTGAGCCTGTCGAAGGGCGGGCGGGCACGGGATGGCCTCGGAGGTTGGGTGGGCTCGGAGGTTTGGGGGGTCCACCATTCCCCCACCCCCGCCCTTCCTTCCCACTGTGGGAAGGAGAGGGGGCCGGAGGCGGGAAGGCCCCTGATTGACAGAAGAAAGCCCTCGTTCCTAGCCTGGTGAGTGACTTGCCGGGTTCGGCCCGGCGGTTCATCCAGAGCGGTGGAGGGTTCCGGCCCTGTGAAGCCGCGGCAACCGGTCGCCTTGCCTGGGCGAACACGGTGCTAATTCCGGCCCGAGCGCCACACACGGACGGGCGCCGGGGAAGATGAACGGAAGGCTTCACCGCTATGACTTCTCTCGACTCTTCTGATGCGCGTCCCTCCTCCACGGTGGCCATCGATCTCTCGTGGCGCCCTCGGATGGTGATGCCGGTCGAGATGCACGCCCGCCCTCGCTGGGCCGGCATGCTCATGCGCTAGCCCGGCGCGCGACTGGCCCTCGACAGGCCGGTGCGCAGACCGGGCGCCGCTTGCACCCCATCACCGAACCCACCCCCCTCGAGGAAGGCCCTCTGTATGTCCGCATCGTTCCATCGTGCTCTGAAGTGTCGTGAGTGCGGCCGCGAGTACGACATCGCCCCCGTCTTCTCCTGCGAGTACTGCTTCGGCCCGCTGGAGGTGGCGTACGACTACGACGCCATCCGCGAGGCCACGTCCCGCGACAGCATCGAGGCCGGCCCGACGACGCTCTGGCGCTACGCGAACTTCCTGCCGTGCGACCCGGCCTACAAGGTGGACCTGGGCGACGGCTACACGCCGCTGATCCGGGCGGACCGCCTGGCGAAGGCCATTGGCCTGGACACGCTCTGGATCAAGAACGACACGGTGAACCCCACGTGGTCGTTCAAGGACCGCGTGGTGTCGGTGGCCATCGCCAAGGCGCGGGAGTTCGGCTTCGACGCGATCGCGTGCGCGTCCACGGGCAACCTCGCGAACTCGGTGGCGGCGCACGCGGCCGGGGCGGGGATGGAGTGCCTGGTCTTCATCCCGGACGACCTGGAGAAGGGGAAGGTGGTCGGCTCGGCCATCTACAACCCGACGCTGGTCACGGTGCGCGGCTCCTATGACGACGTGAACCGCCTCTGCACCGAATTGTCGATGCAGTTCAACTGGGCCTTCGTGAACATCAACGTGCGCCCCTTCTACGCGGAGGGCTCTCGCACGCTGGGCTACGAGATCGCGGAGCAACTCGGCTGGCGTGCGCCTCAGCACATCGTGGCGCCCATGGCCTCCGGCTCCATGTACACGAAGATCTGGAAGGGCCTGCAGGAGTTCCACAAGGTGGGGCTCATCGATGAGCCGAAGACGCGCATGTCTGGCGCGCAGGCGTCCGGCTGCTCGCCCATTGCCACGGCGTATGCGAACGACACGTTGAACTTCGTGCCGCAGAAGCCGAACACCATCGCCAAGTCGCTCGCCATCGGGAACCCGGCGGACGGGTACTACGCGCTGAAGCAGATGCAGGAGACCGGCGGCGGCGCGGAGATGGTGAGCGATGCCGAGGTGGTGGAGGGCATCAAACTGCTCGCGGAGACGGAGGGCGTGTTCGCGGAGACGGCCGGCGGCGTGACCATCGCCTGCCTGCGCAAGATGGTGGAGTCCGGCTTCATCCCTCGAGACGAGGAGACCGTGGCCGTGATCTCCGGCGGCGGCCTCAAGACCATCGAGGCGGTGATGGACGAGGTGGAGGAGCCCCTGCACGTGCAGCCCACGGTAGAGTCCTTCGTGGAGGCGCGCCGAGCCCGCTCGGGTGCGCCGGTGACGGCGTAGGAGGGCGACCCGATGGAGAAGCACGTCCGTCTGACGTTCAGCCCGGACCTGATCAAGGAACCGCTGATCTACCAGTTGGGCCAGGAGTTCGGGGTCATCACCAACATCCGCATGGCTGACGTAGATGCCAAAGTGGGCTGGGTGGTCCTGGGCCTGGAGGGCGACGACGACGAGGTGACGCGCGCGCTGGACTGGGTGCGCAGCAAGGGCGTCCGCGTGGACGACGCCACGCTCGGCGACGTCGTCGAGGGCTAACGAGGGCTCGCGAGACACGAGATCGCAGATCGCATCGATATCCCTCGGACGACGCTGATGCGCGCCGGGAGGGGCACAAGGAGAGAGCAGAAGATGGCCGTGAAGGTGAAGATCCCCACCCCGCTGCGGAACCTGACGCAGGACCAGGACACGGTGCAGGCGGACGGTGGCACGCTGCGCGCGGTGGTGGAGACGCTGGAGGGCCAGTTCCCCGGCATGCGTGAGCGCCTGCTGGACGAGGGCGGGGAGATCCGCCGCTTCGTAAACATCTACATCAACGGCGAGGACGTGCGCTTCCTCCAGGGCCTGACCACGGACCTGAAGGATGGCGACGAAGTGTCCATCGTCCCGGCGGTGGCCGGCGGCTGCTAATGCCGGTCCGCCTCGCGGCGGTAGCCCTCGATGTACGCAGGACGCCCTCGGAGACGGGGGCGTCTCTGTGTGCGGGAAGTGCAAGGGCTGGTGATCGGTACGCCTCGGTGGGCGGGGGCTTTCTGACGGTTCGGTGACGGCGCGGGCGTGCGGCGCGCGCGTTAACCTTTCGGCGCCGAGAGCCGTTATCCCCATCGCAGCGGGGGGATAGGCACAGGCGCGCAGAGGCGGCGCGCTCCCTCAAGGCGGTACCAGCGCATGACGCTCGCGGCGGCAACGCGGCGGCAGTCCTACACTGGGGCGGGCCTCAAGGAGCAGCCTCCGATGGCGGACTTTCTGCCACGCGCGTTCGGCCGAGACCCCTCGTCAGCGAACCTGTCGATCGATGCGGAACGCGCCTTCGTGGAGCGGGCCGCGCGAGGCGATCAGCGGGCCGTCGGGGCGCTCTACGACCAGTACGCCAGCCCCCTCTACCGCTTCTGCCTCGCCCGTGTCGGTAATGAGACCGACGCGGAGGACCTGACCGAGGAGATCTTCCTCAAGGTCATGCGGTCCGTGGGCGGGTTCGAATGGCGGCCGCTGCCGCGTGGCGAGGGCGAGGAAGAACGCAGCCCCTTTCGGGCCTGGCTCTTTCGCATAGCCCGAAACCACGTGGTCTCGCACTACCGGCGCATGTCCTCCCGGCCCACGGCCGGCGAGGTGCCGGAGTGGATCGAGGACGACCGGCGAGGTCCGCAGGAGATGGCGGAACTCGCGCTGACAGTGGAGGAAGTGTTCGCGGCGGTCCAGGACCTGCCGCAGGCACAGCGAGAGGTGATCCTCCTTCGGTTCGGTTCCGGCTTGTCCGTGGCCGAGACGGCGGAGGCGCTGGAGAAGCAGCAGACGAACGTCAAGGTGCTCCAACACAAGGGCATCAAGAAACTAAGGGAGATCCTCGTGGAGGCGCGTCGCACACCCGGCAACGGGGCCGCGAGCAGCGCCGGCGGGACCACTGAGGGGCTGAACGAACGATGACCGAGCGGCTCGACAGCCAGGGTGAGATGCAGGACGCCGAAGGCGCGCCCGTCACCGATCCCTTCGAGATCGCGCAGATCATGCGCCTGGACGACGCTCTGACGCGTCGCGCTCGAGGCCTCCAGCCCGACCTCGATCCCCGCGAGGACCCCGAACTCGCCGACCTCGTCGCCACCGCCCTCGCCGTGGACGGCCTCTACGAGGCGGCCACCGACACCCACTCCTTCCGCTCCTTCCAGCACCGATCCCGCGCGGCCATCCTCCATGCGCTGGAGGCCGAGGCCCCCGTGCCGCTGCGCGAACGCGTGCGGGTGATGGTGGCCGCGGCCGCCGGCTTCGCCGCGATCGCCATCGGCGTCGTCTCCTTCGGCGGGCCGGCCCTCGACAGCCTCACCGGCGGCGGCGACACGGACCCGGGCGTCGTGGTGGCCGTGCCGAACCTCACCCATCGCTCGTCCGAGGAGCAACTCGACCGCCTGAGCGCCGCGGTGCAGGGCATCCGTGACAGCGCCTCCAACGGCCAGCCCCTCAGCAGTTCGCAACTCCGCGAGTTCACCGAGAGCGCCGCCTCCTTCGCCAACGCCATCGAGTCCTCGCCCGACACCGTCACGCCCGAGGACGCCCGCGAGTACCAGCAGAGCGCCCAGGCCGTCCTCGCCGCCCTCACCGGCAGCGCCGCCGCCGCCCCCGGCGCGGAGGACGCCGCCGCTGCGGCCGCCCACGCCGCCGAAGACGGCATCACCGTGGCCGCGCGCTACCTCGGTGACGGTGAAGGCGACGGCGAGCCGGCGGGCACTGACACGCCGACGCCCACCGAAACCGCGACGCCGGAAGCGACCGTGACGCCGAGCGCCACCCCGACGGGCACCCCCACGGGCACGGGGACCGTCACCCCCAGCCCCACGCCCACCTCGAGCCCCACGGCCACGCCGACCGGGTCCGTGACGCCGACGCCCACGGGGACCCCGACGGGTACGGCCACCTCGACGCCCACATCGCCCTCGACCTCCACGCCGAGCGGGCCGCAGGTCGAGTAGCGGGCGCCCCCGTTCCCCGCGCCTCCTTCGGAGGGGTCCTTCGACAGGCTCAGGATGAACGGGGAACTGGTTCCGTCGGTTCGGCACGCGTGAGCCGCCATGTGGGCGCAGAACGACGCCGGCACCCCTCGCTATCGTCCCCCGCCCAGAAGCAAGGGCTCTGACGCAGCGAAGAAGTCACCCCGATCACTAACCCGTTCGTCCTGAGCCCGTCGAAGGGCGGACGGGCTCGGTACCCCTCGATCCCACGGTCCGCCCCCTAGCCCCGCGCTCTTACCCCCTGACCGTCGGTGGCATACCATCGCCTTCGGCGGGCGGGGAGAGAGGGCCGGTTCGTGCCCGGACCACGCTGGCGAGGGCGACGCCCTCGCGCTGCCGCCGCGATCCTCGTGGGGTTGGCGCTGGCTGCATTCGCCTACGGCGGCGCGCCGGCCACGCCGGCTGCTTCGCAGGTCGTCGACCTGGGGGACGAGAACTCCTGGATCCGCATCCAGAACGTCGGTACCGAGCCGGCAGCGGTCGAGATCGACTTCTTCAACAACTCCGGCGAACTGGTCGCGACTGACACGTGCCCTCGAGCGCTGGTGTGCGACGCGCTGCCGGCGGGCTTCGGCCGCTCGTTCTTCCAGCAGACCCTCACCACGCTCCCGGATGACTACCGGGGCTCGGCTTACGTCACGGCGGACCAGCCATTCACGGCGCTGCTGGCACGCGACGTCCTGCGCACCGACGGGGAGTTCCAGATCGCGGGCGACGCCCTCCGCCTGGGCTCGGGGGCCTCGAGGTTCGTGCTGCCGTGGGTGACGAACAGCGTGGGGTACGCCAGCCGCATCGTGGTGCAGAACACCAGCGCCGATGCGCCCTCGTGCGTGCAGATCGTGTACCACGCGCAGGGGAGCACCACGCCCACGCTGGTCGACCCGATGACGCCGTCCGCGCTGTGCCCCAGCGGCGGGTACTACCTGGCGCCGCGCGCCTCGTGGGTGCGGGACGAGCACTCGCTGCCGGTGGCCTTCGGGTTCGAGGGCTCCGCGCTGGTGGTGGCGCAGCGCACGGCGACGGGCGCGTCCGCGGAGTCGGCGCAGCTGCAGGTGAGCGTGGACACGCGAGAACGGAACGACGCCGGGCTGGCCACCTACCGCGGCATCGCCGACGACGAGACCAGCCGCGTGGTGCTGCTGCCGCTGGTGGACCGGAACCACTCGGAGGGGCAGAGCCGCTTCTCGACGCGCTTCCGGATCATGAGCGCCCAGCCCGGGATCCCGAACGAGGTCACGCTGCTCTTCGATGGAGTCACGGCCAGCGGCGAAGAGTTCGAGGTGGAACACACGCTGGTGGTGTTCGGCAACCGCACCTGTGACCAGCGTCTGTCCGGCGACGCCGCCTGCCTGCCGTCCGGCGTCAGCGTCCCGGACCGCTTCTCCGGCACGGTCCGCATGCAGTCCGTGGAGCCCGTGGCGGTGGTGGCCCAGCGCGTCTCGGACGATGGTTCGCTCGCCGACTATCGAGGCTTCACGGCGGAGGAGGCGTCCACGCAGGTGGTGCTTCCGGTGCTGAACAAGAACTACGGGCCGTTCGGCGGGAACAGGGGCTGGAACTCGTGGTTCCGAGTCCTGACGTTCGACGGTTCCACGGCCAATATCTACGCGGTCTACTACTCCAAGGCGTTCCCCAACGGGCTCTTCCCGCCGAACCCCACCAGCGTGGACGGGCAGGTGACCTTCCGGCAGTGGGAAAACCGCCAGTTGCCGGACGGCTGGGTGGGGAGCGGCGTGATCGTCGCGGACCGCCCGGTGGTGGTGGTGGCCAACCTGGAAAGCGACGTCTTCGATGGCGACCCCGTCATGCTCTACAACGGTGTCTCGCTGGAATAGCGGCGGGCGTCGCCCGTCGCGATCAGGATCGCGCTCACGGGGCGCGGAGGATCACACGCGGCCCGGGCCGGTGCGGTCGTCGTTCCGATCGTCCGGTTCGATTGCGCCTCTGACGGTGGCGCAGGTGCTGGAGCGCTACACCGGAGGCCCCCAGACCGGCGTCTTCACGGACGGCTCGTGCTCGGGCAACCCGGGGCCGGGTGGCTGGGGCGTGGTCTACGTGATGGACGGCCGCATCCTGGCGCAGGACTACGGCCACGACCCGGCGACGACCAACAACCGCATGGAGTTCACGGCCATGATCCACGGCCTGCGCATGCTGGGCCCGTCCGAGGAGATGGACGTCTACACGGACTCCCAACTGGTCGTGAACACCCTCACTCAGTGGGCTGCTGGCTGGGCGCGGAACGGATGGCGCCGCCGCGACGGCGAGGTGAAGAACCTGGACCTGGTGCGCGAGGCCTACGGCCTCTTCCTGGAACGCCCTCATGTCCGCATCCGCTGGATCAAGGCGCACGACGGCTCGCTATGGAACGAGTACGCGGACGCCCTCTCCACCGCCTACGCCCGCTCGGAGGTGTGAGGGGCGGTCGCGGAGCCGCATCGATGTCGCCCTACCTGTCCGGATCTGTCGCTTCGGGACGCCACCGGCGGGTGGTGGGTAGCGGTGGCGAGCATATACTTCGGCTCTCATGACGACGCCGCTGTACGCGCTGCAGGTGATGTGGGAGCTGGGCCCGGCGGCCCAGGGTTCGCGCGCGACCATCGAGGAACTGCGCGACTACCTGCGCGAGCGCTCGATCCCTCGGTTCGAGGGGATGGCGGGGCTGCGGCAGAAGACGTGGATCTCCAACCCGGAGACGGGGCGCTGGGGCGCGTTGTACCTCTTCGATACGGCGGAGGCGCGGCAGGCGGCGGCGGACGCAGCCAGCGGTAGCCCGGTGGTGGACCTGACCGGCCTGACGCCGGTGTACGAGATGTTTGACGTGGAGGCGGTAGCGGAAGGCGTCCATGCGGGGCATGACCTGCGTGACGCCGGGCTCGCCCGCTAGCCCACCCCCTTCTCTCCGACTCGAGGTCCTTGATGCGTCCGATCCACATGCTGGCCCTGGCCGCGCTGTCCCTGATCTGGGGCGCGTCCTTCATGTTCATCAAGGTGATGCTGGAGGAGATGTCGCCCCTGGCAATCGCCTGGGTGCGGCTCTTCGGCGGCGGGCTGTTCGTGGGCGCGGTGCTGGTGGCCCTGCGTCGAGGGCTGCCGCGGTCGCGCGTCTACTGGCGCGACGTGGCGGTGGTGGGCCTGTTCGGCACGGCGGTGCCCATGGTGCTGATCCCATGGGGCGAGCGCGAGATCCCCTCCAACCTGGCGGCGGTCCTCAACGGGGCGATGCCGTTCTGGGCGGCCATCCTGTCCACGATGTTCTTGCCGGCGGAGCGGCTGACGCGGAACAAGGCGGTCGGTGTCACCATCGGGTTCGCGGGGCTGGCGATCATCATCGGGCCGGACGCGCTCGACCTGCGGTCGGGGAGCACGCAGGGTCAGTTCGCGGTGGTGATCGCGTCGCTGAGTTACGCGGTCGGAGCCGTGTTCACGCGGCGGCGACTGCTGGGCGTGGACACGACGATGCTGGCGGGCGCGCAGAACGGCATGGCGCTGGCGATGCTGACACCTCTGCTCCTGCTCTCGGGCGACGTGCCGGACCCCGGGGACCTCGAGGGCCGCACGATCGCAGCGGCGCTGGCGCTGGCGCTGCTGTCGCAGGGGGTGGCGATCATCCTCTACTTCTGGTTGCTCTCGAACGTGGAGGCCACGCAGGCCGCCTTCGTCACCTACCTCGCCCCCATCGCGGCGCAGTTCTGGGGTTGGCTCGTGCTGGGCGAGGTGCCGACGGCGGCGCTGGTGCCCGGTCTGGCGCTGATCATCCTTGGCGTCGTGGTCGTGAACCGGCGGCCTCGGACAGCGGTGCAGGTGGCGGAGCCTGTGGGGGACGCGGCCGGGTCGTAGCCTGCGGGTCGTCGATGTCCTCGGTGATCTTCGGTGGTCCGGGGCACCCGATGGCCGGCTGGCGCCGGCCCCCCCCCCCCCCCACCGCCCCCGCCCGGGGGGGGGGGGGACCTCGGTTGCCGGCAACGGGTGCCACTCCCTCTGTGGGCGCGCGGGCCCCCAACGGGGCCTAACAGCGGCTCGCTGCGGGGAGGGTGAGGGCTTGCCACCCCCTCAGAGGCCGGTGATCCTGTATGTACCCACTGCATCCCGGAGGCATATGTGAACCGTCCTCTCTGGCGGCGGATCGCCGCGATTCTCTCCCTGGGCCTGGTCGCGTTCGCCCTCGCGGCGTGCGGGTCGGACGACGGAGGGGACTCCTCGGATCCGACATCCACGGGCGCGTCCGGCAGTGGCGAGGTCGGGTGGGATAGCGCCGGGCTGCAGGCCTCCCTGCAAGGAGCGCCGTTCCAGCCTCGGATCATCAACTCGCCGAACGGGCTGGGTGTGGGCACGAACCGCATCGCGGTGGCACTCCAGACTGCTGACGGCCAACTGGTGTCGGACGCACAGGTGACCGCCCGCGTCTTCCGGCTGGCGGAAGACCCGAACGACGAACCGCAGACTGGCGAGCAGGTGGCCGAGATCACCCTGATCACCCGCACCCTGGACGTGCACGAAGACCACCAGCACGCCGACCCCGGCGTTGCCAGCCTCGCCCCCACCATCGAGGGCGACGCCTCCACCCATCCGATCGCAAACGCTCCCGCGCCCCGTGCCGTCGAGGCCGCCCGTCTCCACGAGGACGCCTTGACGACCGTGTACACCGCGGAGGTCGAGTTCGACGCGCAGGGGTGGTGGGGCATCTCGCTCGATGTCACGTCGGGCGGTCAGACGTACGAGGACCTGCGGGTCACGCGCTTCGTCCTGAACGATCCGCCGATGCCCATCGTCGGCGACGAGGCCATCCCCGCCGTGCAACTCATCCTGGACGACGTGGATGGCGACGCGAGCCAGATCAGCACGGCCGCCGAGCCCGTGGAGGACATGCTGGACCAGACGATCGCGGACGCGGTCCAGAACGGTCGCCCCACGGTGATCGCCTTCGTCACCCCCGCCTTCTGCCAGACCCGCTTCTGCGGCCCCGTGCTCGAGCTGGTCGTCGCCCCCGTCTGGCAGGACTACGGGGACCAGGTGGACTTCGTCCACGTCGAGCCCTACGTCATCGAGGCGGCTCGCAACCAGGGTGTGCTGCAGCCGGTGCAGGCGGTCTTCGACTGGGGTCTGGAGACCGAACCGTTCATCTACGTCATCGACGCCGAGGGAGTCATCACCGCGGCGATCGAGGGCATCACCGACGAGGCCGAACTCCGTGCCGAGGTGGAGGCCGTCCTGCCGTAGCGGATCCCCACTCTCGGGCCCGCGCCGTCCGACACTGGCGGCGCGGGGGCCCGAGGTGGTAGGTTGCGGGTCGGGCCTCCTCGAACGCCCGTTCGCGCAATTGTGTGCGCAGTTGATCCGTTGTTCCTCGTAACGCTGGCGGTTCGCCTCGATGTTCGCCCACCTGCACACGCACACTGAGTACTCGCTCCTCGACGGGATGTCGAAGATCGAGCCGCTGGTGAAGCGTGCGAAGGAGATGGGGCAGGGCGCCCTCGCGATTACCGACCACGGCGCGCTGTATGGGGCGATCGAGTTCTACTCGACGGCGCGGAAGCACGATGTGAAGCCGATCATCGGCATCGAGGCGTACGTGGCGCCGGGGTCGCGGTTCGACAAGGACCCGAAGAACCGCTGGCCGCACCACCTCACGCTGCTGGCGGAGAACGAGACGGGGTACCGGAACCTCCTCAAGTTGTCCTCCGCCTCCCACCTGGAGGGCTTCTACTACCGGCCTCGCATGGACAAGGAACTGCTGGCCGCGCATAGCGAGGGCCTGATCGCCCTGTCCGGCTGCCCCTCCGGCGAGTTCATGTCCGCCCTCCGCGAGGACGACGAGCGCAAGGCCATGGAGGTGGCCGGCTGGTTCAGCGACGTCTTCAAGGGCCGCTACTACCTGGAGACCATGGAGCACGGCATCGCGGAGTTCACGCCGCTGATGCCGCGGGTGTTCGACCTGGCGAAGCGCCTGGGCCTGCCCACTGTGGTCACGAACGACTCGCACTACACCAACGCCGAGGACCACAAGGCGCACGAAGTGCTCCTCTGCATCGGCTCCAACAGCACGATCCATGACGAGGGGCGCTTCAAACTCGACGGCAACACGTTCTACCTCCGCAGCGAGGAGGAGATGCGGTCGCTGTTCCCGGACCACCCGGAGGCGGCGGACCACACGTGGGAGATCGCGGAGCGGGTCAACATCGACCTGCAGTTCGGCCGCACACAACTGCCGAACCCCGGCATTCCGGACGGCAAGACGGCGCGCGAGTACCTGCGCGAACTGTGCGAGGAAGGCCTGTACCGCCGCTACCCGGACGTGACGGACGGACACCTGGAGCGGCTGCGGTACGAACTGGACGTTGTCGCCCAGACCGGCTTCGACGAGTACATGCTCATCGTCCGGGACATCGCCAACTTCGCGAAGGCGAACGGGATCCGGATGGGCGTCCGCGGTTCGGCGGCGTCCTCGATCATCCTGTACACCCTGGACGTCACGGACATCGAGCCGCTGCACTGGGGACTGGTGTTCGAGCGCTTCCTGAACCCGGAACGCCTGAGCATGCCGGACGTGGACTTCGACTTCGCGGACGAGCGCCGCGAGGAGATCATCCGCTACACGGTGGAGAAGTACGGCCGCGACCGCGTGGCCCAGATCTGCACGTTCGGGACGCTGGGCGCGAAGGCCGCGATCCGCGACGCCGGTCGGGCCCTCGGCATGGACTTCGGCGCCACGGACCGCATCGCGAGGATGGTGCCGGACGCGCTGCACATCACGCTGGCGGACGCCCTCAAGCAGTCGTCCGATCTCCAGCAGACCTACGAGGCGGACCCCCAGGTGCGGGAGTTGGTGGACACGGCGCAGGCGCTGGAGGGCGTCGCGAGGCACTCCTCCACGCACGCTGCCGGCGTGGTGATCTCCAGCCAGCCGCTGACGGACGTGGTGCCGCTGCAGCGCGCGACGAGCAAGGACGCCGACTCGGACGCGTCCGTCCCCACGACGCAGTACCCGATGGCGGACATCGACAAGGTCGGCCTGCTGAAGGTCGACTACCTCGGCCTCACGAACCTCACGATCCTGGAGAAGGCGCTCGACCTCATCGAGGAGCGTCGAGGCGAGCGGCTGGACCTCCTCCAGATCCCGGACGGGGACGCGGCGACGGCGGAGATCCTGGGGAACGGCGACACGTTCGGCGTGTTCCAGATGGAGTCCGCGGGCATGCGGCGCTACGTCATGGAACTCAAGCCGCAGAACGTGGCGGAACTCTCCGCCATGGTCGCCCTCTACCGTCCAGGCCCCATGGAGCAGATCCCCACCTACATCGATGTGAAGCACGGCCGCGCGCAGCCGTACTACGCGCACCCGGACCTCGAGGAGATCCTGGAGGAGACGTACGGCGTCATCACCTACCAGGAGCAGGTGCTGCACATCGCGCGGAAGTTCGCCGGCTACTCGCTGGGCCAGGCGGACGTCATGCGCAAGGCGATGGGCAAGAAGATCGCCTCCGTCATGGTGGAGGAGCGCGAGCGCTTCCTGGCTGGCCTGCGTGAGCAGGGCTACGACGAGAAGCTCGGCAACAACCTCTTCGACCTGATCGAGCCGTTCGCCGGGTACGCCTTCAACAAGGCGCACGCCGTCTGCTACGGCGCCATCGCCTACCTGACCGCCTACATGAAGGCGCACAAACCGGCGGAATACATGACCGCCGTGCTGCAGGCGGCCAACGGCACCTCTGATCGCATCGC
>CAYTRA010000036.1:12052-12464 GCA_964439675.1 uncultured Dehalococcoidaceae bacterium | reverse complement strand
GGGGCTGCCTCGAGCCGTCGTATCGAGGGCGCGCGAACTGCTGGCGGACCTGGAAGCGGGAGCGCTGGCGGCCGCCGCCCCCGCGGCGGGCCGGCAGCCGGACGCGCAGATGTCGCTGCTGGCCGCGGAGGACGAGGCGCTCCTGCGGGCGCTGGCCGAGATCGACCCGGACGGGATGACGCCCCTGGAGGCGCTTCAGCGCCTCTACGACCTCCGCGCCCAGGCGCGGCGTCGCCTCGCGGTCGAGGGCTGACGTGGGGCCTGTTCCGGCGCTCGGGACCGCCTCGATGGGGCGGGTGGGGCGGCTACTCCTGCGGCGCGGGGCCGGGCGGGGGGGCCGCCGCCCCGCCGCGCCCGCCCCCCGCCCCCCCCCCCCCGGGACGGCGGTGGGGGGGGGGGCCCCGGGGCCACC
>CAYTRA010000036.1:0-12042 GCA_964439675.1 uncultured Dehalococcoidaceae bacterium | reverse complement strand
CGGCTACTCCTGCGGCGCGGGGCCGGGCGGGTCACCGTCGCCGTCGCGGCTCACGCCGGCGGCGCCGGCGACCGTGAACGTGCGTTCCAGGGCCGCGCCGATGTCCAGCACGCGCGAGTCGCCCAGCGTGGCGCCGGGCTGCCGCGCGCCCTTCAGGATTGCGACCAGGAAGTCGCCGGAGGTTTGCGGGTACTGCGCGACCAGCAGCGCCAGGGCGCCGGAGACCATGGGCGTGGCGAAGGAGGAGCCGGTGCCGAAGCCGTAGGGGCCGTCCTCCACGCACGTCCAGCCGTCCTGCCCGCAGCGGCGGGAGGGCACGGTGCTCATCAGGTCCACGCCCGGCGCCAGGAAGTCCACGTCGCTCCCGAAGTTCGCGAACGGCGCCGTCGCCCGATAGTCGATGCCGTCGAAGCGTTCGAGGCCGCTCGCGGCCACGGAGACCACGCCCTCGTAGCGGGCGGGGAAGGTGAGGCCCACGCGGCCGTCGTTGCCGGCGGAGGCCACCACCACCGCGCCTCGACGCCGCGCGAAGTCGACGGCCTCGGACAGGGCGGGGGAGTCCGTGAGCGTGCCGAAGGAGACGTTGATGATGTCCGCGCCCATGCTGGCGGCGTAGCGGATGCCGGCGGCGGCGTCGGAGATGCGGCCGGTGGCGGTGCAGTCCAGCACCTTGACCGGCAAAATCTTCGCCTGCCAGGCCACCCCGGCCAGGCCGGTCTCGTTGTCTCCCGCGGCGGCGGCCACGCCCGCCACGAAGGTGCCGTGGCCCTCGTCGTCGAAGGCGCGCCAGTTGGGCGGGTCGTGCTGGTAGCCACAGGAAGGGTCGGCCGTGGTCAGGCTGACGAAGTTGCAGCCCACGATGTCGTCCACGCAGCCGTTGCCGTCGTCGTCCCGGCCGTTCAGGAACACGTCCAGGTGGTTCACGAAGAGGCGCTCGCGCAGGTCCGGGTGGTCCCAGTCCAGACCGGTGTCGACCACCGCGATCACCACCCCGGCGTCGCCGTGCTGCTGGTCCCACGCGGCCGGCGCATGCACCACATCGAGGTAGCGCTGTTGCATGCCGGCGTAGAGCGGGTCGTTCGGCGCGCCGGAGGCGCGGACGACGCTGTCCGCCTCCACGCTGCGCACCAGCCCGGACCCCGCGAGGCGAGCTGCGACCCAGGACGGGCGCGCGCCGTCCGGGACGCGGACGCGCACACCATCGCCTCGAGGTTCGCCGGCGACGTCCAGGCCCATCGCCTCGATGCCCTCGACGAGGCGGTCCAGGGAGACGCCCCGGGCGGCCTGCACGAAGAGGAAGTCGGTGTCGGCGGCCAGTTCGGCGATCGTCACGCGCGGCGCGGCGACGCTTCGGGCGGGGCCGTCCGCGGCGAGCAGGCCGGTGGCTGCGAGGAGCAAAGCCAGCAGGAGGCGCGCTGCGAGCGGCCGCCCGTTACTCAGCCCGACCCCCAGCCAATCGCCCAGCCAATCACCCAGGTGGTCCGTCCTCGTCCGTGCGTGAGTATTTGGTGCAGAGTACCCAGCACCGAAACCCCCAGCAACCGAAGTTATGCCCACAAGCAGAGCGCTCGCTCCGCGCAGGCTGAGCGCCGTACGGTGTCGGCATGGTGACAGTCCGCCCTCGCATCCAGCTGCTGGCGCCGGAGGTGGCCGCGCGCATCGCCGCCGGCGAGGTCATCGAGCGCCCGGCGAGCGTGGTCAAGGAACTGCTGGAGAACGCCCTGGACGCCGGCGCCACCCGCGTGGAGGTGGAGGTGGACGGCGGCGGCATCGACCGTATCCGCGTGCGGGACGACGGCTGCGGCATCCCGCCGGACCAGGTGGCGGACGCCTTCGAGCGCCATGCCACCTCCAAGTTGCGCTCAGAGCACGACCTCTATGCGGTGCGTACCCTGGGCTTCCGGGGCGAAGCGCTGGCCGCCATCGCGGCGGCGGCGGACGTGGACCTGACGACGCGCCCCGCCGCCGAGGACGCTGCCTCCACGGTGCGCGTGCGCGACGGCCGCGTGGAGCGCCAGGGCGCCGCCGCCAGCGCCGCCGGCACCAGCATCGAGGCGCGCGACCTCTTCGCGGCGCTACCGGCGCGGCGGCGCTTCCTGCGCCAGCCACGCTCGGAGACGCGCGCGGTGGCGCAGGTGGTGGCGGACTACGCGCTCGCGTACCCGGAGGTGGCGTTCCGGCTGACCTCGGACGGGCGGCTGACGCTACAGTCGCCGGGCTCGGGCGACCCCCGCGACGCCGTGGCCGCCGTCCACGGCGCGGAGGTGGCCGGCGCGCTCCTGCCCGGCCGCGCCCGCCGCGAGGACGTGGGCGCCGAGGGCGCCGGCTCGGACGCGGCCGATGGTGGGGTGTGGGCGGAGGTCACCGTGCTGGCCGGGCCGCCCTCGCTGCACCGGGCGAACCGGCAGTACCAGCACCTGGTGGCCAACGGCCGCGCCATCGTCTCGCGCACGCTCACGCACGCCGTGGAGCAGGCGTACGAGGGGCTGATCCCCTCCGGACGGCACCCCGTGGTGCTCGCGCGGATCACGGTGCCCTCCGAGCAGGTCGACGTGAACGTCCACCCGACGAAGGCGGAAGTGCGCTTCCGGCACGAGCGTCTCGTCTACTCCGCCGTGCACGCCGCCGTCCGTGCCGCCATCGCCGGTGCGGGCGTCGCCGCGGCCCCCGTCCCCGCCTCGCCGAACCCAGCCGCCGAGGCGCCCCAGCCAGTCGCCTTCGCCTGGCCACCCGCGCCTGCCGCGCCATCTGGGCCGGGCACGTTCGACGAGTCGCTTGCGGGCCTGCCGGAGATCGAGCCGGCCCCGGAGCCCCCGTTCGCGCAGCGTTCCGGGCACGAGGTGATCGCGTCGGCGCAGCCCGCCTCGGCGGTGGATGCGCCCGAGGAGGGCGCACGGAGCCAGGGCGCGGCATCGATGCACGAGCGGCTGCCGGCGCTGCGGCCGCTGGGACAGGTGGAGTCCACGTACATCGTGGCGGAGGCCCCGGACGGCCTCTACCTCGTGGACCAGCACGCCGCGCACGAGCGCGTGCTCTACGAGCGGGCGCTGACCCGACGCCGCGAGGGCGGGCCCGCCTCGCAGCCGCTCCTCGACGCGGCGGTGGCGCACCTGTCGGCGGCGCAGGCGGTGCTGGCCTCGGAGGAGGCGGAAGCGCTGCGCGGCGTGGGCTGGGAGGTAGAGGAGATGGACGGCCCGTCCGTGATCGTCCGCGCCGTCCCCGCCGACCTCCGCCGTCGCGACCCCGCGCGGGCGCTCGCGGAGTACCTCGACCGCCTCGGGGCGGAAGAACGGCTCACCGGCCCCGACCGCGCCGCCGCCACGCTGGCCTGCCGCGCGGCGGTGATGGCCGGCGACCGGCTGGAGATGGAGCAGCAGCGCGCGCTGCTCGTCGCCCTCGAGGCGTGCGAGACGCCCCACACCTGCCCGCACGGCCGCCCCACCATGCTGCACCTGAGCCGGTCAGCCCTCGACCGGTCGTTCGGGCGGGCGTAGGCGCAGGCTGCCGAGGGGCTCGAGCATGGTGGCGTCTACGCGACCTCAGAGGTCGAGGCCCGGCACCGCCTCGCCGGCGTCGAAGATCAGCCGCCACGCCTCGTGCAGAGGCGACGGCGCGTCCTCCGGCGGTGGCGCGGGCGTCGAGGCGGCGCCCACGGCCTGCGCGACCATCACCAGGTAGCCCTCGATCGCGCTCGCCGGGACGGCGGCGCCGACGCCCACGGGGGCGGCACGGAGGCAGTCTTCGTCCTCCACGGGCAGGATGAGGGCGCCCGCACCGGCGCCGGCCGCCGCGGCTGCGTAGACGCGACGAAGCGCCGCGCCGACCTCGCGGCCCACGCCGTGGGAGACGTTGCCGACGGCCGCCAGCGGCTCGGCGTAGGGGATCGCCTCGCGGTAGCGGCGCATGAGGTCCAGCGAGCGCCGGCAGCCGGCCGGGTCCAGCATCGCCGGCCACGCGAGGGCATCGACATAGTGCGGGCCCGGGACGCCCCACCCGCGCGCCCGCTCCACAGCCTGCATGGCCTCGTGCACGACCCACTCCGGCTCCGCGCCGGCTACGCCCCCACGGTCCACGAGGCGAGGCGAGACCACGAGGCCCGCGCCCTGCCTCGCGGCGGCGGAGAGCAGCGCCTCCTCCGCGGCCCCAAGCGCCGCCCCGGCGGGCAGCGCGTTCGCGACGAGGGGCCCCGGCACTCCGGCGACGAGGCAGCCCTCGAGGGCGGCGGCGAGTTCGGCGGCGGAGCCGGCGTCCAGCCACAATTCCACCTCGATGCCGGCGCGACGGAGGACGGACGCGGTCCAGCGGAGGTCGTCCGCCGTGCCCTGCGCCCCCAGGTTCACGTCGAGCGCCTGCGCGCCGGCCGCGACCTGCGCCCGAGCCGCCTCGACGATCGGGGCGGCCTCGCGCGCCGTGAGGGCATCCGCGAGGGGGCGGCGGTGGAGTTCCAGCGACTGGCCGATGATCAGCACGCGCCGTAACTCCTCGCAGTGCGGCCTCCTCGCTGCTCGGAGACGCTAGAACAGCGGCGGTAGCCCCTGCCGGCGCTCCCGCCAGTCGAGGATGGCTGCGATCGCCCTCGCCGCGCGGTGGATCGAGGGGTAGACGGCGATGCCGCGGCGGTACGCCTGCTGCGTGAAGCGCTCGATCTGCTCGGAGGCCTGCCCGCGCGTGAGGATCACGAACGGCACGCCCGTCTCCTCCTGCAGCCGCACGAGGCGCTCCACGGCGGCGTCCGCCTCCTGGAACGCACGGTCGCGATCGCGCTCGGGGTCGGGCGGCTCGTCCGGGTTGGCGGCGTTGAGGCGCCCGAAGGGCGGGTTCGTCACCACGACGTCGATGTTCTCCGCGCGGGCGATGATGCCGAGGGTGCGCTCGGCCGCCTCCGGCCCGCTGACGTTCGTGTCGATGGGGTTGTTGACGCTGGTGCCGGCGACCGGGATGAACTCGTGGAGCGCGCGCTTGGTCTCCTCCGGGGTCGGCGGCACCTCCAGCCCGGCCGCTGCCAGCGCGTCCGCCGAGAGCACCGCGATCCCGCCACCCCCACCCACGAGGGCGACCCCGCGCCCGGCGACGTGCCGGAGGCCGGTGGTGGCGGCGATGGTGACGTCGTGCAGGTCGTCCATGGTCTCGGCGCGCCACGCGCCGGTCTGGCGGCACATGGCGTCGAAGATCTGCGTCGAGCCGGCGAGCGATCCGGTGTGAGAGTGCGCGGCGCGCGCCCCGGCGCCGGTCAGGCCACCCTTCAGCAGGATCACCGGCTTCACCGCCGCCACCTCGCGCACCGCCTCGAAGAAGCGGCGGCCGTCCTGGACTCCCTCGACGTAGGCGGCGACCACCTCGGTCTCGGGGTCATGCAGGGCGTAGTCGAAGAAGTGGTGGGCGCGGAGGTCCGCGCCGTTGCCGAAGGAGATGACCTTGGAGAACCGAGGCCCGCGCGCGCCAAGGCCGCGGATCACCTCGGAGGCGTTCGCGCCGGACTGCGACACGAAGAGGATGTCCCCGGGCTCCTTCGGGAAGTTGGGCATGAACGCGATTTGCTCGGAGGGCACGTACAGGCCCATGCAGTTCGGGCCCAGTACGCGGATGCCCGCCTCGTTCAGTCGGGCCACCATCGAGCGCTCCATCGCGGCCATCTCCTCGTCCCCGGTCTCGGAGAAGCCGGCGGTGAAGAAGTGCACGGAGCGCACGCCCTTCGCGATCGCCTGCTCGACGAGCGCGGGCACCACGCGCGCCGGCACCAGCGAGATCACGTGGTCCACGGGGTCCGGTGTGTCCAGCAGCGAGGGGTAGCAGCGGATGCCCTTGATCTCCTCCGCCTTCGGGTTCACGGGGTAGAGGCCATGACGTTCCTCGAACCCGTGTTCCAGCAGCGACGTGAAGAAGCCCTGGGCGACGTTGGCCTCTCCCGTGGGCACCCCGACGAGGGCGATGCCCCGCGGGTGGAAGATCGGGTCAAGTGGGTGCTCGGACATCGTTCCCCCTCGCGCGAGTAGAGACGTGCCGCGGGATGGTACCAGCGCGCCGCGCTTACGCCTCCTGCGCGCGGGGGCCCTCCTCCGGGATGCCCTCCGCGAGCGCGCGACGCACGAGGTCGGCCGCGAGGTCGATGTCCGACTCGTTGTTGTAGACGTGGAGGGAGAGCCGCACCGAGCCAGCCTGCGCGACGGAGCGGCAGACGACGCGCCCGGCGTCCCACATCCACGGCGCGAGCAGCGTGGGATCGAGGTCACCGGCCTTGAAGAGGAACAGCCCGCTCCGCATCTCCGCGGAGCGCGGCGAGGTGACCTCCACGCCGGGGATCGCCCCGAAGGTGCGCTCTGCGTAGGCGGTGAGGTCGCGCACCCGGTCCCAGACGGCGTGCGGGCCGTGCTCCAGGTACTGCTCGATGGCGACGACCATGCCGGCGGCGGCCGGCGTGGACATGGTGGAGACCTCGTACTTCAGGATGTCGTCCCGCTTCGGGACGAAGTTGCCCTCGAAGTCGAAGGACTCGGCCGCGCGCCCGCTGACCTTCACCGGGTCGAGGTCGGCGATGCGGTCCTGGCGCACGTACAGCAGCCCGAGGCCGTCCGGCCCACAGAGCCACTTGTGCGAAGGCACCGCGTACGCGTCGACGCCGCTCTCGTGGACGTCGATGGGTACCTGGCCGGCGGTCTGCGCGCCGTCCACCACCACCGTGGCGCCCCGGGCGTGGGCCAGTTCCGTGATCTGGCGGGTGGGGAGCACCTGCCCGGTGGAGTACGCGATCTCCGAGAGGATCACGAGGGCAGCCCCGTCGCCGAGGGCCTGGTCGAACTTCTCGACGATCGCGCCCGGGCCGTCGTCCGGTTCCAGCCGCACGATGGCGAGGTCCGCGCCTCGCTTGTCACGGGCCCAGTAGGCGGGGATCATGCCGCCGCCGTGCTCCACGCTGGTGGTGACCACTCGGTCGCCCGGGCGCAGCGCGACGCCGTTCACGGCGATGTTGACGCCCTCGGTTGTGTTGCCGGTGACGCAGACCTCGCCGTCGTCCGCGCCCAGCAGGCGCGCGCCTAGCTCGCGCAGGCGCGTCATGGTGGCCATCTTGTCGTCCTGCACCGGACGGGAGACGGGCCCTTCCGCCAGTTCGAGGTCCATGCGACGCCGCATCGCCTCGTCCACGGGGACGGAGAGGGGGCCGGAGAAGCCGCAGTTGAGGTACGTGCTGCGCTGCATGACGGGGATCTGCGCGCGGATCCAGTCCCAGCGCTCCTGCTGTGCGGCCATCGTGTCTCCTCGCATGCTCGCGCGGCCCGCCCGGTCGCGCCGGGCCGATGGTACTCCGCTGCTGCGAGTCCCCCGGCGCGCCGTATGATCGCGCCCGCCTCGATGCGCATCGCGTCGGGCCGTCGAGGAGGACCGCGTGGCCGAGGTCGCCGTCAGCCAGGGTGGGTGGAACCCGAACCAGTACGACCGCTTCAAGGCGGAGCGGCAGCAGCCGTTCTTCGACCTTGCCGCCCTGGTGCAGCGACAGCCCGGCCTCCGCGTCATCGACCTCGGGTGCGGCAGCGGCGAACTGACCGCGTGGCTACACCAGGAACTCGGCGCCGCGGAGACCCTCGGCATCGACACCTCCGAGGCGATGCTCGCGCAGAGCGAGGCGCACGCCCGGCCGGGCCTCCGCTTCGAGCGCATGGACATCCTGGAAGCGGTTGATGCGTACGCAGGGCAGTTCGACGTGGTGTTCTCGAACGCCGCGCTCCAGTGGATCACGGGTCACGAGACGCTCTTCCCGCGCATCGCCCGCCTCGCGAAGCCGGGCGGGCAACTGGCCGTGCAGATGCCGGCGAACGGCGGCCACGTGAGCCACCGAAGCGCTGCCGTCGTGGCGCAGGAGGAGCCGTTCCGGGGCGCCCTCGATGGGTGGGTGCGGGAGGACCCGGTGCGGGGGTCGGAGTGGTACGCCGCGCTACTGCACGACGCAGTGGGGCTCGCGGAGCAGCGCGTGCGGCTGGAGGTCTACGGCCACGTCCTGGCGGAGACGCGCGCCGTGGTCGAGTGGGTGAAGGGCTCGCTGCTCACGGCCTACCTCGCGCGACTGCCGGAGGACCTCGGCGCGGCGTTCATCGAGCGCTACACGGAGCGCCTGCTGGAGGAGGCGGGTGACCGCGCGCCGTTCTTCTACCCCTTCCCGCGCGTCTTCCTGTGGGGCCGCCTCGCGTCATAACGGCACCGATACGCCGCGCTATCGAGCACCTCGATGCGACGGGCGCAGGTCGACTGCGGCGTCGAGTGCCAGATCGGGAACGGAAATCTTTGGTCGAGCGTTTAACTTCCCGTGCTCGGAGGCGTTATCCGACTCCCACGGGATCACCCCAGCGGCTCCGTGGATCCAGCCAGTGCTCACCAAGCACCCGTCCGAGGGCGAGGCCCCGGCCGGAGTGGAAGGAGCAACAACGTGCGTCTGTCTGACTACTACAGCCAGATCGTCCGGGACGGCCGCAGCGGCCGCCCGTCGATCCACGAGGCGCGCGCCGACTACCGGCGCAACCTCGAGCGGCAGTACGACGCCTTCCGCACCCGGTAACGGCCATGTGTGCCTGTAACGGGAACGGACGCCGCTGAGGCCCGGGGCAACCCGGGCCTCACTGTTTCCGAGGGGGTTCGCTGGCCGTGGGACTGGCCCGCTGCGCCCCCGGCGGCGAGGATCGAGGCGACGCCCGCATGCACTCGCGCAGGACGCCCATGCAGAACCGCCGCTCGTCCCCCGGCCCCTTCGCTGCGTACCGGCCGTACGCGCCGTATGCCGCCGTCCTGGCCCTCGTCGCGCTCGTGGTCCTCGTGCTGCCGGCAACCGGCGCCATTGGCGTGCCCGCGCTGCCGGTGGGGACGGGGGACGTGCGGGAGGCCGAGGTGGTCTCGGTGCTCCTCGATGAGCGGACGGAGTCGCAGCGCGGGGACGTGCGGCGGCAGGTGCTGCTGGTGGACGTGGGCGGCGAGCAGGTCGAGATCGAGAACGTGATCGTGGAGGGCGGCGCCGGCGGCTTCGTGCTCGCCGAGGGCGACGACGTGCTGGTCTCGCGGAGCGACGCGACCGGCGAGGTGCGCTACCTGATCCAGGACCGTGCCCGGCGCGCGCCTGTGTGGATGCTCTCGCTGGCCTTCGCGATCCTCGTGATCGCGGTCGGAGGGCGGCAGGGGGCGTTCTCGCTGGCGGCACTCGCGATCTCCTTCCTGGTGATCGTGCGCTTCATCGTGCCGGCCATCTTCAGCGGCTGGGACCCCGTGCTGGCGGCGATCCTAGGATCGCTCGTGATCATGTCGGCGGCGCTCGTGATCGGGCACGGGCCAAGCGCGAAGACCTGGATCGCGCTCGCTGGGACGGGGGCGAGCCTGGCGCTCACGGGGCTGCTGGCGGCGCTGGCCGTGAGCGCGACGCGGCTGTCCGGCTTCGGCGACGAGGACGCGGCCACGCTCGCGTTCCTCGCGGCCGACATCGATGCCGGGGCGCTGCTGCTGGGCGGGATCATCATCGGCGCGCTCGGTGTGCTGGACGACGTGACGTCCACGCAGGCGTCCACGGTGCTGGAACTGCGGCGCGCGAACCCCTCGCTCGGTGCGATGCAGTTGTTCGCCAGGGCCATGAACGTCGGTCGCGACCACATCGCGGCCACTACGAACACGCTGGTGCTGGCCTATGCCGGCGCCTCGCTGCCCCTCCTGATGATCCTGGCGGGGCAGTCGCAGCCGCTGGGGCTGCTGGTCTCGCACGAGCAACTGACCACCGAGATCGTGCGCACGCTGGCCGGCAGCATCGGCATCGTCTCCGCCGTCCCGATCACCACCGCCCTCGCCGCGTTCGTGCTGGCGGCGCGGCCGGCGGTGACGCGCACGGACGAGGACACCCGCTAGCCCTCGCTGGCCCCGGTCTCGTCCGCCTCGTCCTGGGCCGGGGTGCGCGAGGGGAGCGCGTCCGAGGCGTCCCACATCCGTCCGAGGATGGCGCGGCCCTCCTCGCTGGCGGGGGACACCCACTGGACGTCGTGCCGTTCGCGGACGGCGGTCGGGCGCAGCCGGACGCCGAGGATGCGGTCGCGGGTGAAGCCCACCTCCAGCACCGCCCCCTGCGTCGTCTCCGCCGACCAGTCCTGGTCGAACACGAAGTTCCCGAGGCCGTACGCGACGAACGCGCCGCCTCGGTCCGTGGGGATCCACTCGGTGGCCTGCACCCAGTGCGGGTGGTTGCCGACAACGAGGCTCGCACCCGCCTCGATGGCGATGCCAGCGGCCTCGCGCTGGCGGTCCGTGGGTTCAGCGACGTACTCGACGCCCCAGGAAAAGCCCACGATCACGTGGTCGGCCCGCGCCTTCGCCGCGCGCACGTCGTCCGCGAGGGTTTCGAGGTCGAGTGGCGCGGTGCCCGCGACCTCCTCGGTCGCGCCGTAGTGCTGGGACGCGACCTCGTCATAGCCGAGGAAGGCGAACGTGACGCCCTCCAAGGTCGTGAGCACGGGCTCCCGCGCCGCATCGATGTCCTCGCCCGCGCCGCCGACGAGCATGCCCGCGGCCTCGAGGTGCTCCACGGTCTCCAGCACCGCATCCGGGTATGCGCAGCCGCTCCAGCAGTCTCCCATGTGGTTGCCGATGGCGAGCGCCACGTCCACGCCCGCCTTTGCGGTGGCGTCCGCTGCGGCGGGCAACGTGGACATGTTGAACGTCTCGATGCAGGGCGTGGCCTCCGCGTCCACAATCGAGGGCTCCCAGTGCGACATCGCGAGGTCCGCCGCGCCGATGCGGTCGCGCGTGCCGTCGAACATCGCGTCGAAGCCGCGTTCGTGCTCGCTGAGCACCTCCTGCACGCAGCGCGCCGGGATGAGTTCGCCCGTGGCGAGGAATCCCACCGGGGACGCCTGCGCCAGGTCCCGCCAGCCGCGGGAAGCAGCGGCGGCGTCGGCGTCCGCGTCCGTGGACGCCTCGACCCAGCGGTGTTGCGGGAGCGGGGAGGTGGCGGCGGCGTCCCGGTACGGGTCCCACCCCTCGACGGTGAGCGCGCGCACGCGCGGGTCGAGCAGCGTGGCGTCCACGAGGCCGACCGTGGCCGGTTCGGCGGCCACGCGCTCCAGCACCTCCTCGGCCGTAGCCGTCTCCAGCACACGGTCGGAGAGCGGGTACCGATCGGCGAGCCACGTCGACGCCTCGCGCTGCACGAGGAGCGTGAGCTCGCCCTCGCCGGCCGCGTCGTCCTCGCCGAGCAGGTCCGCCCACGAGGCGGCCTGCACGCCGAGGACCGCGTCCACCTGCGCGAGCGTGACATCGAGGATGGGCGCACGAGGATGGACCACGAGCGCCCAGGAGCCGACGACATAACTGCGGGCGCCCTCGACCGGTCGGTCGGAGACACGGATGGGGACCGCGTCCGTCGTCGGTGTTGGGGGCGTCGCTGTATGGGGCGTCCTGGGTGTGGCGGCCGGCGAGGGCGGCGCGGAACTCGTTCCCGGGAACGGGCCCAGGATCGCCAACGCGGCGACCACGCCGAACACGGCGACCAGGGCGAACGAGCGGCGTGTCACGCGCTACTCCAGCAGCCAGCGCCGGCGGCGGGGCTTCGGAGGCTGATGCGTGACGCGGATGCCGAAGCGGCCGATCGCCGCCTCGCGCATCGTGTCGACCGCCTCAGACGGCGAGTCCGTGACCACGAAGCGGTCCAGGTCCTCCGCGTCGATCTTGCCGGTCTCCACCAGGCGGGAGCGGAGGAAGGCCAGCATGTCCTCCCAGAACGGGGTGTTCATGAGGACGACGGGGAAGTCCTTGATCTTGCCCGTCTGGATGAGCGTGGCGGTCTCGAACGCCTCGTCCAGCGTGCCAAAGCCGCCCGGCATGACGATGAAGCCGTAGGAGTACTTCACCAGCATGACCTTGCGCACAAAGAAGTATTTGAAGGTGACGTACTTGTCCAGGTAGGGGTTCGGCGCTTCCTCCTTGGGCAGCCGGATGTTGGAGCCGATCGAACGCCCGCCGGCCTCCCGGGCGCCTCGGTTGGCGGCCTCCATGAAGCTTGGCCCGCCGCCCGAGCAGACCACGAAA
>CAYTRA010000035.1:0-12506 GCA_964439675.1 uncultured Dehalococcoidaceae bacterium | reverse complement strand
GCGCATCTTCCTCGCGGACACAAGCACGATGACGGATCGTGTGTTGGGGGAGGGCAACGACCGCACCCAGGCGCCCGAGTGGTCGCCAACTGAGGATGCGCTCGCGCTGTCGGACCAGAGCCGCACGATCCTCATCGATCCCGGGAGTGGCGCGGAGCGCGAGATCCCGTTTCCGTGGCCGGCACGATGGGATCCAACGGGGGCATACCTGTATTCACCGGCATGGGCGGGAGCGCCAGAGACGCGAGTGCTCGAGATGGAGACGCTCAGTGTGGACTACTTGCCGGGTTCGCCTCCGGACACGCACCTCTGGACGGACGCGGTCGCCGTGATGGGCCTCGCCGGGGGCGGTTACACCGCGGCTCTGGAAGGTGCACCGGGGTGCGACGGTGTCACGATTACCTCGCCGCTTGCTGACGGGTTCAAGTGCGTCGAAGGTGGCTCTGGCGCCGCGATCTCACCGGATGGAAGTCAGGTGGCCCTCGCCCAGTTCGTGGAGGAGGTCGGCCCCTCCGAGGTGCCACGGCAGGTGATCGTCCGTCAGCGCGTGCTCATCGTCGACGTGGCAACCGGCGCGGAACGCGAGGTGACGGACCAGGTCCTCGGTCGGCGCACGCTCAACTACCCGGCGCCGGCCGACCCACCCGCCATCACCTGCAACGAGGCGGGCACGCACCTCCTGGTGCGGTGGCCCGCCGCCTACGGCATCTAGCCTGCCATCTCCCGCCGCTCCGCCTCCTCGCCGCGCTCGAGGGCCTCGAGGATGGCGGCGACCAGGCGACGCGCGGAGTCCGCGCTCAACTCGACGCCCACGCGGGCGCCGGGGCCTTCGGCCTCGTTCGTGAAGTCGATGTTCAGGGCGTGCTCGTAGGGGGCGTTGAAGGGGTGGTCGTAGGAGACGTTGGCCTCCTTGAGGTCGAACCAGCCCTCCGCGCCTCTGCCGCTGCCGGCGATCGGGGTCTTCTCGACGACGTAGGTGCACATGCGGCGGATCCTTTCGGGCGCCCTCGGAAGGGCGATGGGCTACGTGAGGTGCTTGTCCAGGAAGGCCCAGACCTTGCGCCATGCATCGGAGGCCTGTTCCTGCCGGTAGGCAGGGCGGTCGTGGTAGAAGAAGCCGTGGCCGGCGCCGTCGTAGCGGTGGAACTCGTAGTCCTTGCCGGCGGCCTTCAGCGCCTCCTCGTGCTGGTCGACCGCCTCCGGCGAGGGGCTCCGGTCCTCGTTGCCGAAGATGCCGAGGAGCGGGGCGGACAGGTCCTTCGTGTACTCGATGGGCGCCACCGGCCGCTTGTCCGTGAGGTCCTCCGGCCGCATGACCACGCCGCCACCCCACAGGTCCACGGCCGCATCGACGCCGGAGGCCTGGCAGGCCACGAGGTACGTGTGGCGTCCGCCCGAGCACGAGCCCAGGACGCCCACCTTGCCGCTGCTGGTCGGTAGGTCGCGCAGGTACTGCATTGCGCCGGCCACGTCACCGACCACCTGGTCGTCCGGCACACCGCCGGCGTTGCGCACCATGGCGCCCACGTCGTCCACGGAGCCGTGGCCCACGCGGTCGTACAGGTTGGGGCAGATGGTGATGTAGCCGCGGCGAGCGAACTTGACCGTGGTCTCCTTGTACCAGGTGTCCCATCCCGGAGCGTGGTGGATGAGCACCATGGCCGGGAACGGGCCCGGCCCCAACGGGCGTGCGAGGTAGCCCCGAATCGCCTCGCCGTTGTGGCCGGTGAAGCGGACGGTCTCCGCCAGCAAGCCTTCGTACTGGTCGGTTCGGTAGGCCAAGGTGCTGCCTCCTCGTGCTCCTGCATGCGGTGCGTGATGGCGACTGAGATCGATGCGGCTGACCTCGATGAGCGGGGTCGCTGGGGAATGTACAGTGCCTGTCGAGCACATGAAGACCCGGGGGGCGGGCCAGCAGAGAAGGAGTCAGCAATGGGCCAGGTTGGAGTCTCCATCCAGGCATTCAACGCGCCGCTCTTCGTGGAGCAGGTGCGCCAGGCAGAAGAGTTGGGCGTCCCCACGGCGTGGTCCACCATCGGCGGGGCCGGTGGCGCGGATCCGCTCACGATCATGGCGGCCGCGGGCGCGGCCACGAGCACGATCCGCTTGGGCACGGCGATCATCCCCACGTGGCCGCGTCACCCGCTGGCGCTAGCCTCACAGGCGCTGGCGGTCCACCAGATGGCGCCAGGTCGCCTCCGGCTCGGCATCGGCCCCTCGCATGAGCCCTCGATGAAGGCGGCGTACGGGGTGGAGTGGCGCAAGCCGCTGCTGAACCTGCGCGAGTACCTGGAGTCGCTGCGCGCGCTGTTCGAGACCGGGAGCGTGGACTACGAGGGCGAGCACGTCACCGCGCGCTCGCGCTGGCGTGAGCCCGCCCCCATCGAGTTGATCGCCTCGGCGTTGCGCCCTCGGTCGTTCGAGACGTGTGGCGAACTGGCGGACGGGGCGATCTCGTGGATGTGCCCTCGGCAGTACCTCGTGGACGAGGCGCTGCCGGCGCTGCGGCGCGGGGCGGAGCAGGCGGGGCGTGAGGCGCCGCCGCTCATCGCCCACGTGCCGGTGATGGTGCACACGGACCGGCAGTTCGTGCGCGACCTCGCCCGACGCCAGATCGGCTTCTACGGCCAGACGCCGTTCTACCGAATGATGTTCGAGCGCGCCGGCTTCACCATCGGGGAGGACGGTTACCCGGACGAACTGCTGGACGACCTGGTCGTCAGCGGCACGGAAGACGAGGTGGCCGCCGGCCTCCGACGCTACCTGGACGAGGGCATCGGCGAGGTCCTGGCGGCGCCGCTGGTGGACTCGAACGACCGTGAAGGCTCGATCACTCGCGCGTTCCGTGCGGCAGTGGCGGCCGGCTAACGGTACGGAAACTGGATCTCGCTTGCCGTGAATGCCGCGCACATTCTTATGTACGCCTTGATTGCAGTACCGGTGCTTCCTACGATCCGTCGCTGAAATCCCGAACAACTTCGGGAAGATAGACGGAGGGAACATGGACGCGATGCGGGGGATCAAGTGGTCCCGCCTGGTCGTGCTCGTCGCCATGTCCGTCTTCGCCCTGGCGCTCATTGCCTGTGGCGACGACGGTGACGGAGACAGCACTGCAACCGCCACGGCAACGGGCACGGGCACCGGTACAGCCACGGCCACGAGCACCGGCACCGCCACCGGCGGTGGGGAGGGCGATGGCCCGACCCAGGCCTTGAAGATCGGCTACCTGGCCGACTTCTCCGGCCCGCTGGCCGAGTTCGGCCCGGCCATCCAGACCGGCATTGACCTGGCGGTCAAGCACATCAACGACGCTGGTGGCGTCAACGGCATGCCGATCGAGGTCGTCGTCGGCGACGACAAGACGGACCAGACCGCCGCCACCGAGGAGGCTCGCCGCCTCATCGAGGTCGAGGGCGTGAGCGCCATCGTTGGCCCGCTGGCCAGCGGTGTCACGATCGCCGTGGCCGAGAGCGTGGCGCGGGACGCCGGTGTCGTGGTGATCAGCCCCTCGGCGACTTCGCCGGGTGTGACCACCGCGAACGACGGCGGGTTCCTCTTCCGCTCCACCACCTCGGACGCCGCCCAGGGCGTCGTCCTGGCGGACCTGGCGCGCGAAGAGGGCATCGAGTCCGTGGGCGTGCTGTACCTGAACGACGCCTACGGCCAGGGCCTGGCGGACGCGTTCACGGAGGCTTTCGGCTCCGACAACGTGACGTCGTCCTCCTTCGAGGACGGTCAGGCCTCGTACCTGGCGGAACTGCAGGCCGCTGCGGAGGGTGGCTCGGACACCCTGGTGGCGATCGGCTACCCGACGCAGGCGCAGGTCTTCATCCGCGAGGCGCTGGAGAACGGCCTGTTCTCCAACTTCCTCTTCGTGGACGGCACCAAGAGCCTCGACCTGGTGGAGGCGATTGGCGCTGACGCGCTGGAGGGCATGGTCGGCACGGCGCCGACCGGCGGTCCGGCCACGGACGCCCGGCAGGCATGGGACGCCGCCTACACCGAAGAGGTGGGCGAGATCCCGAACCTGCCGTTCATCCGCGAGGCCTACGACGCCGTGGTCGCCATCGCGCTGGCCGCGGAGTACGCGGACTCGCACGAGGGCGAGGCCATTCGTGACGCTCTGGCCACGGTGGCTGCGCCCGGCGGCGAGACGTTCCTCCCCGGCGCCGAGGGCGTCGCGGCGGCACTGGCCGCCGTCGCCAACGGCGACGACATCGACTTCGAGGGTTCGGCGACCACGCTGAACTGGGACGACGTTGGTGACGTCACCACTGGCTACATCGGCATCTGGCAGTACGCCGGCGGCCAGATCGAGGAAGTGCGCGAAGTCCCGTTCGACCTGAGCGAGTAACCGCAGCGCACGACCACACGGTCGAAACAGCGAGGCCCCTCCGCAAGGAGGGGCCTTGTTCGTGTCTCGGTCCTCGCGCCTACGTGCCGGCGCGGTCCTCGGCGGGGGCGCCGCGGAAGCGGGCACGGAGGCGAGTGAGCAGCGGGACACCTCGGACGGGGCGGGGGAGGAAGCGGCTGACGCGCGGCTCCTCCGCCAGGAGGCCCTTCGGCAGCCAGAGGATGAACACCACCACCAGCAGGCCGATGGCGAACTGACGCCACACAAAGACTTGCGTCCCGAGCGAGCCGGGGAGGTCCTCCTGGATGAGTGGCGTGCCGAACCAGAAGAAGCCCACCACCAGCGCGCCGATGACCGCGCCTCGGTTGTTGCCGGCACCGCCCACGATGAGCATGGTCCAGGGCAAGAACGTGCCGAAGAGGTCCGTGAACGCCTCGGGAGAGATGGAGCCGATGCGGTGGGCGTAGACCGCACCCGCCAGGCCCATGATCGCGCCACCGAGGACGAACGCCTGCATGCGGTAGCGCACCGTCGGCTTGCCGGAGGCCTGCGCCGTTGCCTCGTTGTCTCGGATGGCACGGAGGACGCGGCCCCAGGGGGACGCGGTGACGGCGCGGACGAGGAGGTAGACCAGCGTCAGCGTGACCAGCGTGGTCGCCAGCAGCACCCATTTGTAGTCGGAGCCGTCTACCGCGTCGTTGAAGAGCCTCGGCAGGCCGTTCAGCCCTCGACCGCGGTTGACCAGGTGGTCAGAACTAGCGGCGACCGTGCGGAGGATGGCGGCGACGCCGATGGTGGCAATCGCGAGGAAGTCCAGCCGCAGGCGCAGCGTAGGCAGGCCCACGAGGAGCGCGAGCACGCCGCCGGCCAGCGCGCCGCCCGCCCAGCCGACGAGGATCGGCAGTTCCAGCCCCAGGATGTAGTCGTTGAAGCCGCTGGCGGCGGGGATGGTCAGCAGGGCGCTGGTGTAGGCGCCCACCATGAAGAACGCCACCACACCAAAGTTGAGGATGCCCGTGTAGCCCCACTGCACGTTCATCGCCAGCACCACGATCGCGAAGATGGCGACCGTGGTGATGAAGCCCACGCTCCAGTTGATGAGCCCGGTCATGGAGACCAGGAAGAGCGGGTCCACTGGCGCTAGCACCTCGAGCATGGTGGCCTCCCTCTCCCCTGCCTAGAACGTGGATCCGAAGAGGCCCCGAGGGCGGGTCAGCAGCATGGCGATGAGGATGATGAAGGGCACGCCAGCCTTGAAGCCGGAGGGGATCCAGTACGTGGAGGTCTCCTGCGAGATGCCCACCACGAGGCCGCCCACCAGCGCTCCCCAGGGGTTGCCGATGCCGCCGAGGATGGTGGCGGCGAACATCGGCAGGAGGAACTCGAAGCCGGCGTCGAAGCGGAGTTGGGCCTGCACGGCGAACATCACCCCGGCCACGGCGATGAGGGCGCCCGCGATCATCCAGGTCGCCTGCCGGATGCGCTCGGTGTCGATGCCGGCGACATCGGCGAGTTCGGCGTTGTCCGCCGTCGCGCGCATCGCGACGCCCAGGCGGGTGCGGTACATCAGGAGGTAGAGCGCGACCGCCAGCACGAGCACCAGGCCGATGATGAGCAACTGGTCCGGCTTGATGAGCAGGCCGCCGGGCAACTTCCAGGCTGGGTTGATGCCGGTGGCATAGCGGACCGGCAGTGGGCCCCACACCAACTGGATGACGGACCGCACCATGATGGCGACGCCGAGCGATGCGATGGCCATCGTGATCGTCGCGCTACCTCGACGGCGGAGTCGTCGGTAGACGACGCGGTCCACGGCGGCGGCGAGCACGGCCACGCCTGCGGCCGCGAACACGACGCCGAGGATGAGGCCGAGCGGGATCGAGAACGGCTCCAGGGTGGGGCCCACCATGCCCCAGTTCCCAACCACGGCGAAGGCCAGGAACATGCCCAGCGTCATCAGGTCGCCGTGGGAGAAGTTCGCGAACTTCATGATGCCGAAGGAGAGCGTCAGCCCCATGGCGCCCAGGCCCACCACGGACCCCACGAGCAGGCCGATCACCCCGAGCTGCAGGAAGTCCATCACAAGCCCGCCCCCTGCTCCCCTGTGTCGTCCGTTCTTGTGGCACCCGTCGAGGACGCATCGCCCTCGGCGGCGTCCACGCGGCCGAGGAACATGCGCCCCACGTCCGGGTTCTCCAGCAACGCCTGTCCGCTCTGCTCCAGCGCCACCTGGCCGTTGACCAGCACGTAGCCTCGGTCAGAGATCGCCAGCGCCTCGCGCGCGTTCTGCTCCACCATCAGGATGGCCACGCCGGTGTCGCGGATGGCCTGGATCTGCTCGAACAACTGCTCGCGCATCACCGGGGACAGTGCGGCCGTCGGCTCGTCCACCAGCAGCAGGCGCGGGTCCAGCATGAGCGCCCGGCACATCGCCAGTGCCTGGCGCTGCCCGCCCGAGAGCCGCGAGGCCAGTTCGCCGGGACGCCTCGACAGGTCGGGGAAGCGCGACAGGAGTTCCTCCATGCGCTGGGCCACGCCCGACTTGCGGCGGAACGCGCCCATCTCCAGGTTCTCCTTGATGGAGAGCGAGGGGAACACGTTGTTGGTCTGGGGGACGAAGGCAGCGCCGGCCTGCACCATCTGGTGCGCCGGCCAGCCCGTCACCTCCCGGCCGTCCATGGTCACGCTGCCTCGGCTGGGGCGCAGGATGCCGAAGATGGCCTTCAGCAACGTGGACTTCCCCGCGCCGTTAGGCCCGATGATGGTGACGATCTCCGAGGGCGCAACCTCCAGTGAGATGCCGTGGACGATCTTCACGTCGCCGTAGCCGGCGTGGACGTTGGTGACCTCCAGCAGGGCGCTCACCGGTACTGGCTTCCCAGGTAGGCTTCCTGCACCTCGGCGTTGTTGAGCACCTCGTCCGGTGGCCCTTCCACGAGTACGCGGCCGCTGGTCATCACCACCAGCGTGTCGCACAGGCGCGCCACCACGTCCATGTCGTGTCCGATGACCAGGATGGAGACGCCGCGCTTCTGCTGGATCGCGCGGATGTCCTCCACGAGGCGCTGCGCGAGGGTGGGGTTCACGCCGGCACTGGGTTCGTCCAGCAGGAGCATGCGGGGCTGCCCCATGAGCGCGCGCGCCAACTCCAGCAACTTGCGCTGCCCGCCGGAGAGGTTGCCCGCCGGCTCCAGCGCGAGGTGGTCCAGGGCTACCTGCCGGAGGATCTCGATGGCCTCGTCGCGCACCTGCCGCTCGCGGGCGCGGGCTCGCCAGGGGCGTAGGCAGACCTCCAGGAAGCGCTCGCCGGGGTGGTCGCGCGCGACCAGCATGACGTTCTCCAGCACCGTCATGCCGCCCAGTTCCTGCGGGATCTGGAACGTCCTGACCACGCCGCGCTGGAAGATTCGGTGGGGCGGCAGGCCGGTGACGTCCTGGCCATCGAAGAGCACGCGCCCGCCGTCTGGCTTCAGCGCGCCGGCGATGCAGTTGAAGCAGGTGGTCTTGCCGGCGCCATTGGGACCGATGAGGCCGGTGATCGATCCGCGCTCCACGGTGAACGACGCGCCATCGACGGCACGGTTGCCGCCGAACCGCTTTTCCAGCCGGTCCACTACAAGGATCGGGTCCGCCACGTGCCCCTCCGGGGAGGGCCTCCCCGCGCCTTGTCCGCCGTGCGCGTTCGCCCAGAGGCCCGGCGGCAGTCTACGCAACGAAACGCTCAGTGGGGAGTCACCCCTCCGAACTCGTCGCCACCGGCGTCCGGACGATGCCTCGATGGTCACCCCTCGTCGAGCAACTCCTCGAGGGGAACCGAGCCCGCCGCGCTCTCGATGCGACGCACGCCGCCGAGGCGGCGCAGCGCAGCGTCCGCCTCCCGGAACGCGCTCGACGCCAGCCACTCGCGGAGGGCCGCCCCGTGCTGCCATCGCGCGGTGAGGCCGACCGACCGGCGGGAGGTCCAGCGGTGCATCCACAGGAGGCCGGTGTCCGCGCGGGACGCTCGGTCCAGGCGACGGACGTGCCAGAACGCGCGGGGCATCACGAGCATGGCGGGGTAGTGCCACGCGACCACGAGGAGGACCGGCCCGCCGGACGTCTCGGTCATGCCCTCGATGGTACGAGGCGCGGACCGGCGCTCGGCTCGAGGCTACTCCGCGGCGTCGTGCTTGCGGGCGCGCCACATGGCGGCGTGCAGGGCAAGCACCGCAAGGAAGCCGCATCCGGCCATGAACGGGATCGAGACGAACCCAAGTTCCTCGACATAACGTGCCGAGCAAGGCACGCCCGAGGTGCAGGCGGTGGCCTGGTCCGGGAACAACTGCAACTGGTAGTGGTAGACCGAGAGCAGCAGGCCGATTGCGGCGATGGGGACGGCGTACTTCGTGACGCCTCGGTCGTTCGTGACTGCGCCCACCAGCAGCACGAGCGCGAGCGGGTACATGGCGATGCGCTGGTACCAGCAGAAGTCACACGGGATGAAGTGCGCGACCTCCGAGTAATAGAGCGACGCCGCCATCGCCACGCCGGCGACCGCGAAGGCGAGCCAGCGGCCGCGCTGGACGAGGAGGCTGCGCAGGGCGTGCGCTCCGGGCGCCCCGGCGCCGAGCAGGAGGGCCACCGACCCTCCGACCGCGAGCAGCGCCGCCACGGCCAGGATCGGCGAGACCGTGCTCTCACTCACGCAGTGACCCGCTCTCTCTGCGCTCCGAGTGAGGGTGGGCTCGCCTCGGCTGCGTAGGAGTGTACGAGCGCGATTCCGTTGGCGGAAAGTCGCAGCGAGGGCGGTGGGGTGGAAGGCTGAGAGGCCGTACCATCGCACGGATGCCCATCTTCGAGGCCCACGACCTCAGCAAGCGCTACCCGGGCGTGAACGCGCTGGACCACCTGGACATCAGCGTGGAGCCCGGCGTGGTCGGGCTTGTCGGCGCGAACGGCGCGGGCAAGAGCACGCTCATCAAGATCCTGCTCGGCCTGATCTCCCCCACGTCTGGGAGCGCCTCGGTGCTCGGGTACGACGTGGCCACGCGGGGGACGGCGCTGCGGCAGTTCGTGGGATACATGCCGGAGCATGACTGTCTGCCGCTCGACATGAACGCCACGGAGTTCGTCTCCCACATGGCCCAGATCAGCGGGCTGCCTCGCACCGCCTCGCGGGAGCGGGCTGCCGAGACGCTGCGCCACGCCGGACTCTTCGAGGAGCGCTACCGCGCGATGGCGGGCTACTCCACCGGCATGCGCCAGCGCGCCAAACTCGCGCAGGCACTGGTCCACGACCCCGAGCTCGTCTTCCTGGACGAGCCCACGAACGGCCTCGATCCGGCCGGACGCGACGAGATGCTCGACCTTATCTCGCGGACGGGACGCGGCCTGGGGATCAGCATCGTCATGGCCACGCACCTGCTGGGCGAGATCGAGCGGGTCTGCGACCAGTTGATCGTCATCGACTCCGGCCGCCTGATGCACCACGGCCCGCTGGCGGAGTTCACCGCCGCAACGCAGACGCTGGAAGTGGAAGTCACCGCCGAGGCGGACGCGCTCGCCGGGCGGCTGGAGCAGCACGGGATTGGCTGCACCGTGGACGGGCGTCGAGTGCTCGTGACGCTCGAGGGCCAGCCGCCGTTCGACCTGATCCGAGACACCGTGGTGGACCTCGGCCTGGGCCTGGTGCGCATGCAGCAGCGCCACCGGACGCTGGAGGACCTCTTCCGCGTCGAGGCCATCGCCGCGACCGCCTCGGCTCCCTCGGTGGTAGAGGGCGAGGTGGTCTCGTGACGCAGGCCCCCGGCACAGAGGCGACCGCCACGCCGACGTCCGACTCCTCCAGCATCTACGACCTGGGCTACCGCCGGTACGACGGCGAGCGCCTGGGACGCGCCTCCGCGATCCGTGCGCTGTACGTGGAGAGCCTCCGTGGCGCGTTCGGCCTCGGACGGAGCGCGTCCGCGAAGGTGGGGCCGGCGGTGCTCGTCGGCATCGCGCTGATCCCGGTGCTGGTGCAACTGGCCATCGCGGCGCTGGTGCCGCTCGACGCCGAACTGATCGAGGCGCCCGAGTACTACGGGGTGATCACGTTCATCCTGGCGCTGTACTGCGGCGTGGTGGCGCCAGACATCGCCGGGCGTGACCAGCGCAACCGCTCGCTGACCCTCTACTTCTCGCGCGCCATCAGCCGGACGGACTACGCGCTGGGCAAACTGGCGGCCATGGTCACGGCCATGCTGCTGATCACGTTGGTGCCGCTGCTGCTGTTGTTCGTCGGGAACGCGCTGTCCACGCAGGACTTCGGCTCGTACGTGACGGAGGAGTGGGACCAGGTGGCGCCGATCGTCGGCTCCGCCGTCCTCGGTTCGATGCTCATCGCCAGCATCGGTGTGTTCCTGGCGGCGCAGACCCCGCACCGCGCCTTCGCGACGGTGAGCATCATCGTGGCGTTCGTGCTGCCGATCTTCATCGCCGCCATCCTCGTGTTCGACATCGACACCGAGGTGACCCGTTATGCGGTCTACCTGAGCCCCATCGACCTCATTGAGGGCTTCACGGCGTGGATGTTCCGCGTGGAGCCGAACGTCGACTCCACGGTCGGCCGCGCCGCCTTCCCGATGTGGACCTACCTGCCGGCCGCCCTCGTGTGGTCCGCGGGCGCCTCCGCGCTGCTCATCCGACGGTACCGGAGGGTGCAGGCATGACCTCGTCCTTCGGCACGCCGAGCATCGAGGTCACCGGCGTCTCCCGCTGGTACGGGAACGTGGTGGCCGTCAACGACATCACGTTCGCGGTGCGGCCCGGGATCACCGGGCTGCTGGGCCCGAACGGCGCCGGCAAGTCCACGCTGCTGCACATGATGGCCGGCTTCCTGCGGCCGTCCTCCGGCGAGGTGCGGATGCTGGGAGAGACCTCCTGGCGGAACCCCTCGCTGTACCGGCGCGTCGGGATCGTGCTGGAGCGCGAGGCGGTGTACGGCAACCTGACGGGCTACGAGTTCGTGCGCCTGGCCGCCCGCCTGCAGGGCCTCGATGACCCGCATGCGGCGACGCTTCGAGCGCTGGATCGCGTGGAGATGGGCCCCGCGAAGGATCGCAAGACTGGCGGCTACTCCAAGGGCATGAAGCAGCGCGTGAAGGTGGCCGCGGCCATCGTCCACGACCCGGAGGTGCTGCTGCTGGACGAGCCGTTCAACGGCGCCGACCCGCGCCAGCGCCTGCAGATGATGGAGATGCTCCGAGGGATGGCAGCGGAGGGCCGCACCATCGTCTTCTCCTCCCACATCCTGGAGGAGATGGAGCGCCTGGGCGACGGCGTCCTCGTGATCGTCGCGGGACGCCTCGCAGCCTCGGGCGATTTCCGTGCCATCCGCCGGCTGATGACGGATCGCCCGCACTCGTTCCTGGTGGAGTCGCAGGACAACCGCCGGCTGGCGCAGGCGCTGGTGGCCGACCCGGCCGTGAGCGGTGTGCAACTGGAGAACGGACGGCTGGTGGTCCGGTCGGACGACTACGGCCGCTTCACGCTGCAGGCCCCACGCCTCGCCCGCGAGGCGGGCATCACCATCACCGAGATCGCCCCGCTCGACGAGTCGCTCGAGAGCGTCTTCGAGTACCTGGTCCAGCGATGAGGCGTGCAGCGATGAAGGTGCAGGGATGAGGGAGGCGGGCGCGTGACCGGCGTGATCCTGTGGCTCACCCTGCGCCAGTTGCTGGCGCAACGACGCACCCTGCTGCTCGTCATCCTCGCCGCGCTGCCGGTCGCCCTCGCGGTGCTGTTCCGGGTGACGGGCGGCTCGGTGGAGGAGAGCCCGGACTTTCCGGTCGGCATCCTGTCGCACTTCATCGTGGGGCTGGTGCTGCCGCTCACCGCGCTGGTGGTGGGGACCGCTGCGCTGGGTCAGGAACTGGAGGACGGGACGATCGTCTACCTGATCGCCCGGCCCCTCCCGCGCTGGCAAGTGGTGCTGGCGAAGCTGGGCGCCGCCTGGATCGTCACCGCGTCCGTGGTGGGCGCGTCCGTGCTCGCGTCCGGCCTGGTGATGCTGCTGGGCGAGGAGGGGATGGACCTGCTGCCGGCGTTCCTCGCGGCCGTCGCGATCGGGGCGCTGGCCTACAGCGCGCTCTTCGTCACGCTCAGCGTCCGCTTCGGACGGGCGCTGATCATC
>CAYTRA010000034.1:0-12576 GCA_964439675.1 uncultured Dehalococcoidaceae bacterium | reverse complement strand
GCGCCGTACTTGCTGCGGCCACGCCGCCGGTTGTTCACGCCGGAGGAGTCCAGAGCGCCGCGAATGATGTGGTATCGCACGCCGGGAAGGTCCTTCACACGACCGCCCCGGATGAGGACGACCGAGTGCTCCTGCAGGTTGTGGCCCTCGCCCGGGATGTAGGCGGTGACCTCGATGTTGTTGGAGAGCCGGACGCGTGCCACCTTGCGCAGCGCGGAGTTCGGCTTCTTCGGCGTCACCGTGCGCACCTGGGTGCACACGCCGCGCTTCTGAGGCGAGCCCTTCGCGGACCGCACCATCCGGTTCTTCAACGTGTTGAACCGGAATCGCAGCGCTGGCGACTTCGTACTCTTCTTGACCTGGGCCCGCGGTCGGCGGACCAACTGGTTGATCGTCGGCACGCCGACTCCCTACCCCATTTCGAGCCGATGCAGTCCGCCCTGCGGAGCCACCCCGGATCGAGGCCTCAAAATGGCAACAACAACGGCCGAATGACCTGGCGGCGAACCCGACGTGGCCAGGCGAAACGCCTGTATCTGCCACCGGTCTTCACCGCGAACCAGTCACACGACCGACTCGCGTGGAATCCGTACACGCCCTTTTGAGGGCGCAAGGATCGAGTCTGGGACTTTATGGCGTCAGTGTCAAACCTGGAACGAGGGGTACCAGGGGGGAGACCGATCGCCCCGCAGACCCCGCCGCACGAGGTCCACGAGCCCGCTTCACGCGGAGTTCCGGTAGGTTACGGCCCGCTCACCCTATACGGAAGCGGCCGGACGCCCCGCAACGCAAGGTTCGATGGCGTTCCGCCACTTCTCACCCGCCTACCGCCGCCAGATCACCCTCGAGAACGACTCGCGCATCGGCGGGAGGTCCGGCGCATCCGCCTCCGCCTGCTTCGCGCGCTCCTGGTACATCCGCACCATGTCCGCCTCGCGGCGTCCCCGCATCTGCGAGGTGTGCGCCAGGATCGCGCGGATCTTCGTCCGGAAATGCTTGCTGATGTCCACGTGGTAGTCCGCCGTGGGGGAGCCCGCCATCAGCATCGCCGCCGGCCGGTGCGGCTCCAGCCCCTCCTCCTTGTCCAACGGGTAGTACAGGTGATCGTCTGACGACGGATAGATCGCGTCGTAGACGGCCTGCCCAGCCACTCGGTGGTCGCGGTGGTTGAAGCCGGGGCGGAAGCCGTCCCACGTCAGCATCAACTCCGGCCGCAGCCGGCGGATGTGCCTCACGAGGAGCGCCCGCAGTTCGTCGTCGTTCGTGGTGCCGCCGTCGTGGAAGCCCAGGAAGATCGGCTCGTTCGCGCCCATGATGCGGGCGGCGTTCCTCGCCTCTTCCTCGCGCTCGCCGGCCAGCATCTGGCCGGTCACCTCGGGGTCCTTCGTCCCCTTGTTCCCGCTGGTGGTGACCAGGATGTCGACCCGCCACCCCTCCGCGCACAGCCGCGAGACCGTGCCTCCCGAGGAGAACTCCAGGTCGTCCGGATGCGCGAACACGCACAGCGCGCGCTTCCCGAACTTCTTCCCGACCTCGGAGATGAGGTCCTTGGCGGGGTCGATGTCGGTGGGTGAGAGCGGCGGACCGGGAGGAGGCATGACCATGGCGGCAGTGTACCCTCGACTCGCTCCGATGGAGGACGCGCGTGGACGCCGTCGCCCTGACGCTGGGGATCGCGATGCGGGTCGCCGCGCCGGCCCTGATGCTGGCGGCGATCCTCTACGCATGGCGGGCGACACGGAGCCGTCGAGTCCTGATCCTCGGCCTGGCCGCGTTCAGCGTGCCCCCCGTGCTGGATCTCGGGACTGGCTGGGTCGTCGATGCGATCGAGCGTGAACAAGCCACTCCCGGCGGCCTCTCCATCGGCACGATCGTGATGCTGCTCTCATACGCCGAGCGCATGGTGACCGTCCTGCTCCTGGCCGCCCTCATCTGGGTCGCGACCACGGCCGTCCTCACCGCACGGCCCGCCCGAAACATCGAGGCGTCTCGATGACCGGGCTCGGAGTCGTCGGGTTCGCGCTCTTCCTCGGATCGGCCGTCGCGCTGCTGTTCGCGGCGTGGAGGGCGAGCGACCTGCTGGGCGACCGGCGGCTGGCTGCGCTCGGCTTCGCGGGGATCTTCGTGATCCCGGTCGTCGTCACCCTGCTCGCGTCGGCCTTCAGCGCGTGGGCGACGCCCGAGGACGGCCCCCGTCCCTGGTGGCACCTGGTGAGCGGGTTGCGGTCGTTCCTGTTCAACCTGCCGTTCGTCGCGATCATCTTCCTGATCGCGCGGCGGGCGAGGCGAGACGCCTAGCTCGCGCTGGCCCTCGCGGGTGCTTCGAGCAACTCCTCGTAGAGCGCGGCGACGGACTCCGCCACCTTCCCCCAGGAGTACGCGCCCGCCATCCGGTCGCGTGCGGAGGCGCCCAGGGCGCGGCGCAACTCCTCGTTGGCCAGGAGCAACTCGAACTTCTCGGCGAACGGCTCCGGGCACCGCCAGGCGATGAGGTAGCCCGTCCGCCCGTCCACCACCGTCGAGGCCAACCCGCCGACCCGGGAGGCGACGACCGGCACGCCGGAGGCCATCGCCTCCACCGCCACCAGCCCGAACGACTCGTAGAACGAGGGCACCGCGACGATGTCCGCGGCGTGGTAGTAGGCGGGCAGCGCGTCATGCGGACGCGGGCCCAGGAAGCGCACCGCGTCCTCCACGCCCTGCTCGCACGCCAGCGCCTGCAGACGCGCCACTTCCGGCGCAGCGCGGTCGTCCCCGCCGATGACGTAGACACGCACGCCTCGACGGTCGCTCATCATCGGCAGCGCGCGGATGAGGATGTCCAGCCCCTTCAGCGGCTCGATCCGCCCGATCGCGAGGATCACCCGCTCCCCCGCCGCAATGCCGAGGCGTGCACGAGCCTCGAGGCGTTCCGCCTCGCTGGCTGGGCGGAAGCGCTTCAGGTCCACGCCCAGCGGGACCACGGAGACGTGCTGCGCCGGGACGCGGTAGATCTGCCGCAGCAACTGCCGCTCGTGCTCCGTGGCCGCCACGATGCGGTCCAGGCGGTGCACCAGACGGCGCTCCGCCTCCAGCCGCTCCTGCGGCTCGTGCTCGGAAGCGCGCGCGCGCAACTTCACGTCGCCCAACGTGTGGAACATCGCGCAGTGCGGAACGCCCCACTCGGAAGGCCATTGCGACGCCAGCCGGTCGCCCGCATCCACGGACAACCAGTAGTGCGAGTGGATGACGTCGTAGGAGATGCCCTCGGCGGCGCGGAACCCCTCCACGCCTGCGGTAAACGCACCGACCAGGTCGGGCATCTCTTCCTTCTCGATGCGCTCGGCCGGGCCGGCACCCACCTGCACCAGGCGTGCGCCGGGCGAGAACTCCTCCACCGCCGGCAGGGACGCGTCGGCACGCCTCGTGAAGACGTCCACGGCGATGCCGCGCGCAGCCAGTTCGGTCGCCACCTCGCGCACGTAGACGTTCATGCCGCCGGTCTCGCGCCCGCCCAGCGGCGCCAGCGGCGAGGTGTGCATGGAGAGCATCGCGACGCGGGTGACGGTCATGCTGCGCATCTCTATCGCGGCCGGCTCGGTCCTACTGGCCGATCAGCCGCAGGAACTCCTCGCGGGTCTTCTCGTCCTCGCGGAACTTTCCGCGCATGGCTGAGGTCACCATGCTGGAGCCGGGCTTGCGGATGCCTCGCGAGGTCATGCACAGGTGCTCCGCCTCAATGACGACCCCCACGCCCTTCGCGCCCAGCACAGATTCGATGCAGTCCGCGATCTGGCTGGTCAGCCGCTCCTGCACCTGCGGTCGCCGCGCGTAGATCTCCACCGCGCGCGCCAACTTCGAGAGCCCCACGATGCGCCCGTCCGGCAAATACCCCACGTGCGCGATGCCGTGGAACGGCAGGAAGTGGTGCTCGCACATCGAGTAGAAGGGGATGTCCTTGAGGATGACCATCTCACTGTGGCCCTCCTCGAACTGCACGGACAGCGGCTCGTGCGGGTCCAGCCACAGGCCCTCGAACAACTCCAGGTACATGTCCGCGATACGTCGAGGCGTGTCCGCCAGCCCGTTGGAGCCCACGTCCAGCCCCAGGTGCTCGATCATCTCCCGGACCGAACGCATCAGCGCCTCGCGGTCCGGCGTCCCCGGCGCGGTCTCGTTCATGCTCAGGACTCCCAACGCACAGGCCGCCGCTCCCGGACGACAGGGACAGTGTCAGCGAGCACTGTAAGAAATACCGCGAGGCCGAATCGTAACACCGGGCACCCCTCGCCGCAGGGACGGTTGTCACGAAGCCGGACGGCTACGCCCAGCCGAGCACCTGCTCCACGGCGTCCGCGTCGGCGGCGGCGTCGTGCTTGATGGCCTCCACCTTCAGCGCCGTGTCCGGGTCCTTCAGGCCGTGGCCGGTGATGATGCACACCGCCACCTTGCCCTGCAGGTCCACGCCCTGGCGGTGCTGCTTCATCAGCCCCGCCAGCGACGCCGCCGAGGCGGGCTCGCAGAACACCCCCTCGCGCGAGGCCAGCAGGCGGTACGCCTCCAGGATCTCGTCGTCGCTCACGGCGCTGATCGCGCCCTCCGAGGCGTCCCGAGCATCGATGGCCCCGTCCCACGACGCAGGGTTCCCGATGCGGATCGCCGTCGCGATAGTCTCCGGGCGGTCCACCTTGTGGCCCAGCACCAGCGGCGCGGCGCCCTCCGCCTGGAAGCCCCACATCTTCGGCCGCTGTTGCGCGATCTCCGTGCGGTAGTACTCCTCGAAGCCGCGCCAGTAGGCGGTGATGTTGCCGGCGTTGCCCACGGGGATGCACAGCAGGTCGGGCGCGTCGCCCAGTTCGTCCACGATCTCGAAGGACGCGGTCTTCTGGCCCTCGATACGGTGCTGGTTCACGGAGTTGACCAGCGCCACCTCGTGTCTGTCGGCCAGCGCCCGCACGATGTTCAGCGCGTCGTCGAAGGAGCCATCGATCTGCACGATCTCGGCCCCGTGCATCACGGCCTGCGCCAGCTTGCCCATGGCGATCTTGCCGCTGGGCACCACCACGTAGGACTTCAGCCCGTGGGCCGTCGCGTACGCAGCCGCCGAGGCGGACGTGTTACCCGTGGAGGCGCAGATGACGGCCTTCGCCCCGGCCTCGGCAGCCTTGGCGACGGCCATCACCATGCCGCGGTCCTTGAAGGAACCGGTGGGGTTCACGTACTCGAGTTTGAAGTAGAGCGCCTCCAGCCCCAGTTCCGCCTCGATGTGGCGAGAGCGCAGCAGCGGCGTGCCGCCCTCGCCCAGCGTCACCAGCGGCGTCTGGTCCGTGACCGGCAGCCGGTCGCGGTACCGCTCCAGGATGAAGCGAGAGGTGGGACCAACCTGGCTCACTGACGGGGTCATAGGGGCTGCTCCTGCTCGCCTTCCTCGGTCTGCTCCACCAGTCGCACCAGGAGTGAGCGCTGCACGCGGATGTCGCGCTCCAACTCCTCGATCATGCGCCGGCGCGCCTCTTCGTCCGCGCGCGCCTGCCGCCGGACGTGTTCGATGAACGCGTCGCGGTGCGCCTCCAGCCGCTCGCCGAGCGCTCGGCGCTGCTCCGCCTCCCCGGCGATCTGCCGCACCAGCAGCGACCGATCGTCCGAGGCGGACGCAACCTCGCGCCGGACGGTCTCCAGCGCCTCCTCCACCTCGTTCACGCGGTCTTCGAGGCGCGCGCGAGTGGCGCGCTGCTGCTCGACGATCTCGAGCAGTTCCTCCTCGCGGCTGCGCATCGAACGCAGCGCGGCGACGTCCTCGTCCAGGCGGCGCTGGTCTTGCTGCACGCTCCGCGCCCGCGCCTCGATGCCGTCGAGCGCGGACACCAACTGCGTCACCGACGAGGCGAGGCGCGCGATCTCCGTGCCCTGGTGGCGACCGCTCTCCACCTCCGCGCCCAGCCGGCGCTCCAGCCGCTCGATGCGCTCCGCCAGCGCGGGCTCATCGACGGCGTCGAGGCCCTCGAGTAGCCGCGCCTCGCTGTCCTGACGCGCGGCGGCCTGCCGCTGCGTCTCCGCCGCCACCCGCGAGTCGAACTCGTCCAGGCGCTGCGCGATCAACTGGAGGACGCGCTGCAGTTCCTGCTGCGTCTCCGCCTCGCGGCGCTGGGAACGCTCCACCTGTGCGGCCAGGTCGCGACGCAGCGCGACCTCCTGCGCCAGGCGGTCCTCCATGTCCGCGATCTCGTGACGGACCTCGCGGGCCTGTTCCTGGCCCACCTCGTGGCGGATCGTGCGCCCCTCGACGACCTGCACCGAGTCGGTGAGGCGGGAGACCTGGTCCTGCTGCACGCGCAGCGCCGTCTCCATCTGATGGATCTCGCGAGTGAGGGCTTCCACGCGCAGGAGGGCGCCCTGCAGTTCGTCGGCTGCCCAGGTGCCCTGCTCGGCCGCGGGGGCGCGCAGCAAGCCGCCGTCTGCCTGGCGCTGCTCGCCGCCCTCGCGGTCCACGCTAGCCCTCCATCGGCAGGACGTTGCCGACCTCGAGGACGGCGTCCATCTGGCGGATGACCTCCAGCGCTCGGTTCAGCGCCTCCCCCGGAGCGCGGTGCGTCGTCAGCACCAACTCCGCCGTGCCCTCGTCTCCGCCCGTGACCTCCGGGTCGAACTGGATCACCGAGGAGATCGAGACGCCGGTGTCCCCCAGCGCGGCCGCGATCCTCGCCAGCACGCCGGGCTGGTCCTTCACGCCGATGCGCAGGTACGCGCGGGAGACGTGCTCCTCCGGCGGGCGCACGCGCACCTGCCGGCGCGGCACGAACGCCAGCGGCTTCCGCCCCGTGGCCACGTCCTGCGCCACGTCCAGCACGTCCGCGAGGATCGAGGACGTCGTAGGCCCCTGCCCCGCACCCGGCCCCTCGAAGAGCACACGTCCCACCAGGTCGCCCTCGAACTGCACGGCGTTCAGGACACCGTCCACCTTCGCCAGCGGCTCCTGCACGCCGATCAACGTCGGCCGCACCGTCGCCTCGATCTCGCCATCGACCAGGCGGGCGCGCGCGAGCAACTTGATCACGTGCCCGAGTTGGAGGGCATAGGCGATGTCGCGAGCGGTGACCGTGGAGATCCCCTGCCGCCCCACCTCGCCCGGCGAGACGTCCACGTTGAAGGCCAGCCCGCAGAGCACCGCGATCTTGTACGCAGCGTCGATGCCCTCGACGTCCGCGGTCGGGTCGGGCTCGGCGTAGCCCAGGCGCTGCGCCTCCGCGAGCACCTCGCCGTAGTCGGCGCCCTGCTGCGTCATGGCCGTGAGCATGTAGTTGGTGGTGCCGTTGATGATCGCGGTGACCGCCGTCACCTCGTTCGCCAGCAGGTCGCGCGACAGCGGCGCGATGACGGGGATGCCGCCACCCACGGAGGCCTCGTAGAGCAGCCGTACGCCATGGTCGTTGGCGATCTGCAGCAGCGCCGCGCCGTGCTTGGCGATGACTTCCTTGTTGGCCGTTACCACGTGGCGGCCGGCGCGCAGCGCAGCCTCCATGTACGTCCGGGCCGGCTCTTCGCCGCCCATGATCTCCACCACCACGTGCGTGCCCTCGTCGCGCAGCACGTCGTCGATGTCGCCCGTGACCTGCGACGGGTCGACGCCCGCGCGCCGCCGCGCGGTGTCCCGCACCAGTACGCGACGCAACGTCAGAGGGCGCCCCACGCGCGCCTCGTAGCGGTCGGCGCCGGCCGCCAGCGCCGCCACCACGGCGGAGCCGATATTGCCGGCGCCCAAGAGTGAGATGCCAACGGGGTCAGCCACGGCGGTCCCTACGAATCCTGCAGGTCGTCCTGCACCTGCTGCGTGATCCAGCGTCGTTCGTCATTCGACAGGTCGACCTGGACGTCAAAGGCTTCTTCCTGGTCCGTGATGAAGTCCGCCAGCGCCTGCTGCGCCAGCCGGTCGCGCACCGAGTCCTCGTACGGCTGGTCCACCGTGCGCTCCGCGACGAAGTAGACGGCGTACCCCAGGTTCTGCTGGCTCTCCACAGGGTCGGATACCTCGCACGCCTGGAGCGACTCGAGCGACGGCCGGACGCTCTCCGCCAGCGTCTCCGGCGCGTACCACCCGACCTCGGTCACTTCTTCCTCGGAGGCGGCGAGACCCAGCTCCACCGCGGCTTCGCGGAAGTCCTGGCCGCCGCGGACGGCGTCCACCAGCGCCTGGGCGTCCGCGCGCTGCTGCGGCTGCACCGCCAGCAGGTGCATCTGGTCGCCCGCTTCTGGCACGTCTTCTCGGAACTGCTCGGTGAGCCGGTCCTCAATCACGCCGGCGCGGACAAGGTCCTCCAGCGCCTCGCGGTCGATGGGTGCGACGCGCAGGTAGGCGGCCAGCGCCTCCGCGTACGCCTCGTCGGTGTCGCCCTCGAGGCCCACGCGCTGGGCGATGGCGCCGCGGACGTCCTGCTCCGTGACCTCGTCCACCAGCGTGGAACCCACCTGCAGCAGGATCTCCTGGCGGACCAGGGAGTTGACCCCCTCGTCCGCCGGGCGGATCTGGGCGTTACCGTTGCCGCTGGTGGCCAGGTAGTACGCGCGATCAGCGACTGCGCGGGCGGTGAAGTCTCGGTCACCTACCGTGAGCACGTGCGCCCGAGGCGGCAGGTACCACGTCATCACCAGGCCCACGACGACGATGACCGCGACGACGGCGAGCACCGCCGCCGTGCCCACGTAGATCCACTGGCGCTCGCGCGACTCGCGCACGTTCGCCACCCGACGCTGCCCGGACCGTGAACCCGCCACGCTTCGCGGACCCTTCCCGCCGGACGCCCGTCAGAGGGCGCCCGTACCGATCTCAGCCGATCCCCACCGCGCCCTCAGCACCGGGGAGGTGTACTGGTGGCGGGAGCGGGCGCCCTAGCGGCGCGGGCCTCCGCCCGTGACGCGCACGTGCTCGGACGTGTAGGGGAGGAGGGCGATCTGGCGAGCGCGCTTCACGGCCTGGGCCACCACGCGCTGGTGCCGGGCGCACGTCCCCACCTTGCGGCGGGGCTCCATCTTGCCGCGCTCGGTCACGTAGCGGCGGAGCATGTCCGTGTTCTTGTAGTCGACCACGTCCGTCTTGGCGCGGCAGAACTCGCAGCCGCGGACGCGCCGGAACCGGCCGCCACCGCCGCCGCCGCCGCCACCGCGACGAGGCCCACGGTCGTCACCACCACGGCCGGCGCCGCCGCCAGCACCACGAGGTCCACGCTCTTCGCGATCCATCATTGGGGAAGTCCTCCAGAAGCCCGGAGCCGCCCGCGCTCACGCGCTAGAAAGGCAGGTCGTCCGGGTCGATGTCACCTTCGTTGTCGGGGCCGGTCGCAAATCCTGCGCCGCCGAAGCCACCGCTGTCGCCGCGCCCGCCGCCACCGTCACGGCCACCCAGGAACTTCACTTCCTGCGCGACCAGTTCCGTGGTGTACCGCTTCTGGCCGTCCTGGCCCTCCCAGGAGCGGGTCTGCATCCGCCCCTCCACGTACACCTGGCGGCCCTTGGTCAGGTACTGCGCGCACAACTCAGCGAGCCGCGCCCACGCCACCACCCGGAACCACTCGGTCTCCTCGCGCCGTTCGCCGCTTGCGTCGTTGAACGTGCGAGAGGTGGCCACGCTGAACGTGGTCACGGCCTGCCCGTTGGCGGTGTACCGCATCTCCGGGTCGGCGCCCAGGTTGCCGATGATCATGCACTTGTTGAGCACGGCAGTTCTCCGGTCGGGGGGAGCAGTTAGTCCTGCGCCTCGTCGGCGCCGGACTCGTCGGTCTCAGCCGAGGATTCGGCTTCCTCGCCCGAGGAGGTGTCGCCGCCCTCGGCGCGCTCGCGGTCATCGTCGCCGCGGTCGTCCTGCTCCCGGTCATCATCCCGGTCGCGGTCGTCCCGGTCGTAGCGATCCTCGCGCTCGTCGCGGCCACCCTCAAACGGGATGATGCCACGGATCAGCAAGTGCCGGAGCACCGACTCATTGATCCGCAGCCACCGCTCCAGCGGCGCCGCGCCTTCCGGCGGCATGTTGAAGGTGAGCAGCACATACGTGCCGTCGTTGACGCCGTCGATGGGGTACGCCAGCCGGCGCCGCCCCCAGACGTCCGTCCCGAGCAGCTCGCCACCATTCGAGGTGACCTGCTCCCCCACCGCGGCCACCGCCGCGGCCGTCTCATCCGCGTTCAGACGCGGATGGACAATCGTCATCATCTCGTATTCGTTCACACTGCCTCCGCTGATCCTGGACGTATGGAGACGGCAAGTCCGGCGAGCGCCGGTTCCGCCCCGATCCAGCGGTTATGGGATGAACAGGAAGTGTAGGAGTCCCCTCCCCCCACGATCAACGAGCGCGGGGCCTCGAGGCGAGCGCCGGGAGCCCTCCGCGTCCCTACACCCATCCGAGGCGTGCGCGGACCGCCTCCACCCGCTCCAGCGACTTCCGCGTCCACGGCATCACGCGCGCGTCGCGGGCCAGTGCCTCCGGCGTCAGCCACTCGATGCCCGCCACCTCCTCGGGATCCTCAGCGCGAGGTTCACCGGAGGCGTAGCGACAGAGGAAGACCAGGTCCAGGACGGGGAACGTCCGGCCCGCGAACGTGCCGTCGAAGGTATGGGACTCCACGTAGACCGTGTCCGCGACCTCGACACCCACCTCTTCGCGGATCTCGCGCCTCAGCGTCTCCTCGACTGCGTCCTGGAGCGGGCCATCGGCGTCGATCTTCCCGCCGGGCTGGGTGAGGGCGCCCGGAGCAATCTCCTCTCCCGCGCCCCGCACCATCATCAGGTAGCGACCGTCGTGCCAGATGAAGGCCCCGGTGTTCACGACGAAGGCGGGGACGCCCACCGGGAGTGAGTAGTCAGGCATGCCTGGCAGTAAAGCAGAAGGTCCGCCCTCGCGGGTCGAGCGGCCCGCGTGATGGCACTTGGTAGGCTGCTCGCGTGTTTGGCGAGTCACCATCACGGGGTCGAACCCGCGCGACAGCGGTCATGCTCACGCTGGCCCTCGTTCCGGCGCTCCTCGCATGCGCGCGAGTGGAACGGACGGTCACCGATCGGTCCGTCATGCAGGAGGACGGAGCGCCAATCCGCGTGCTGTCGTGGCAGTCGGACCGCTATCCCGAGCACACCGTCCGCAGTCCTGGAGACGCATGCTGGGATGCAGCCGTGGTCAATGAAGCCGTCCCCGACGCGTGCCTGACCGTCGGCACGCTCGCCGAGGAGGCCGACCCGTTCCAACAGGCCCCGTGGATCGCCTGGCCCGGCACATTCCTCGCGATGGCCGCCCTCGGCCTGCTCGCGATGAAGCGCGTCGCGTGGCAGCGCGAGGTCCAACCGGTCCATCGAGGCGGGCATTCCGCGAACCCCCTCGACGAGTCGGTCGCGCTCTGCGGAGCACGGAAGCGGAGCGAGACACGCGTCGCCAGTCCGGGCACCACGACCGCGACCTCCGGTATCCCTTCCTCACCGGCATGCTCGTCGTCGTGCCGGTGCTGGCGGTGCTTGTGCTCCTGGTCGGTTACGGCCGCACACTCCAGTGGGGCTTCCTGACGGGCGTCCTGCTGTTCTTCGCCGTAGCCATCCCGGGCGTGCTCGTCCTGCTCCACCTCCGGCGGCCCTCAGCCCTGGACGCCGCCATCCGCCGCATGATGTTCCTCGGCGGGGCGAGCGCGACACTCGCGGCCGGATCGCTCCTCGCGCTCCTGCTGCGCACGCCGCTGCTCGAACTCCACGGCGTCAATTGGCCTGGCTGACCCGCACCGGTCGAGCGACGCGCACGATCAGAAGGGCCGCCCCTCACGGAACGGCCCTCTGTCACGCCCTCGACACGTCGAGACCCTCGGCGCTGCGAGGGCTAGCCGCGAGGCAGCCCCAGCCCGCGCGTGGCGATGATGTTGCGCTGGATCTCGCTCGTCCCCGCCGCGATCGTCGCGGACACGCTGCCCACGTAGGAGCGCGTGAACGAACCGCGCAGCGCCGAGTGGTCGCTCTCCTCGTCCCACACGTTGGAGTAGAGGCCGAAGGCCTTCACCCCGGTGTTCGCCAGCCGCTGCACCAGTTCGGAGTTGAACAACTTGGAGGTGGACGCCTCGTAGTTCGGGATCAGACCCCGCGCCTGCATGGAGATGATGCGGAACGAGAAGTTGTACATCACCTCCGTCTCGATGTAGCGGTCCGCCACATCGAGACGGATCGAGCCATACTCGCCCAGGCGGGAGCGGTCCTTGCCCTCGCCGTTGGCGTAGTTGATGAGGCGGTCCAGGCTGCGACGGGCCGTCACGGCGCCCGTGATGTTGGAGCGCTCGTAGTCCAGCAGCGTCATGCCCACGTACCAGCCGCGGTTCTCCTCGCCCACGCGGTTGGAGACGGGGATGCGCACGTCCTCGAAGAAGGTCTCGTTGAAGACGTGGCTCCACGCCATGTTGATCAGCGGCCGCACGGAGATGCCGGGCGCGTTCCGGTCCGTGAGGAGGAACGAGATGCCTCGATGCTTCGGGGCGTCCGGGTCCGTCCGCGCAAGCAGGAAGAGCCAGTCCGCGTGCTGCGCGCCGGACGTCCAGATCTTCTGGCCGTTCACCACGTACTCGTCGCCGTCGCGGATGGCGCGCG
>CAYTRA010000033.1:0-12847 GCA_964439675.1 uncultured Dehalococcoidaceae bacterium | reverse complement strand
ATCAGTTCGCGCTGTTCGTCCTCGGTCAGTTCGATGGCAGCACGACGGTTCGGCATGGCGTCCTCCGCCCGGGATGATACGCAACGTCGAGGGGATGCGTGCCCTCGGACCTGCTCCGGGGCGCCCTCGATACCGGGCTACGTGAAGAAGATCACCACCGCGGCCACCACGGCGTAGGCGATCACGGCGAGCCGCAGCCGTTCCGGACTCAGCCGCCTGGCCCACCCCACGCCGAGGTAGCCGCCGGCGAGGGCGCCCGCCGCCATCACCAGCGCCGGCAACCACTCAATCGGCCCCCAGATGGCGAAGTAGACGACTGCCGCCGCGTTGATGATCACGGACAGCATGCCCTTCAGGGCGTTCGAACGGTGCAGGTCGTCCGGGAGCAGGATCGCGAGCACGGCCAGCGTCAGGATGCCCAGCCCGGCACCGAAGTAGGCGCCGTAGATCGCGAGCAGGAACACGCCTGCTACCACCTCGACGTTCGCGTCACCCTGCGCGCGCCCACCTCGACGGTTGGCCACCCACGCGGCCAGGCGCGGCTGCGCGGCCATCAGGCCGGCGGCGAAGAGGATCAGGAACGGCACGATCGCTTCGAACGAGTCGGCCGGCGTGTAGAGCAGGATGGCTGAGCCCAGCAGGGCGCCGGCGATGCTGGGGGCTGTCAGGATCAGGACGCGGCGGCGCTGGCCGGTGAGTTGCTGGGCGTAGCCGATGGAACCGCCGATGTAGCCCGGCCACATCGCGACGGTGTTGGTGATGTTGGCCACCTTGGCCGTGTAGCCCACGGCCACCAGTGCGGGGAACGACACCAACGAGCCGCCCCCGGCGACGGCGTTGATGGCCCCGGCCGCGAACGCCGCGACCAGCAGGAACAGGTACTCCAGAGCCTCCACCGCCCCGCACCTCCAAGCGTCGCACTCTAACAGTGCGCACCCGGACGCGCTGGGAGTTCACGCGCGTTGTGCCCGTTGTGCTAGAACGCTCTCGCGGGTAGCCCTCGGGCTCGGGGGGGCAGCGCACGGGGGAGGCGAGAGGGCGCACATGGGCATGCAGTACGACGACTTCGAGGACCTCATCGTGGAGGTGCAGGACGGCATTGGGCACTTCCGCATCAACCGGCCGGAGGTCCTGAACGCCCTGCGCACGCAGACCTTCTGGGAGGTGGTGGAACTGGCCCGTCGCTTCCAGGTGGACGAGGACGTGCGCGTGGTGGTCTGCTCCCACGAGGGGCGCGGCTTCTCCGCCGGCGCGGACCTGGCGCAGCGCAACCCCTCGGATCCGGAGCGCACCCCGGAAGCCACCGTCAACGACTCCATGGGCATCTCGGCAATCGGCCTGGCGATGCCGAACCTGGACAAGCCCACCATCGCCGCCATCGACGGGGTCTGCGCTGGCGCCGGGTACGCCTTCGCGCTGTCGTTCGACATCCGTTACCTGGGTCCGCAGGCGCGCTTCGTGACGGTCTTTGGCCGCCGTGCCCTCAGCCCGGACTGCGGCATGACCTACCACCTCCCGAGGCTGGTCGGGCCCTCGAAGGCGCTCGAACTGCTGTACACGAGCAAGGACGTCTTCGCGCAGGAGGCGGTCGCCCTCGGCCTGGGCAACGAGCTGGTGGACGACCCGCTGGACCGGGCCTTCGAGGTGGCCGCGCAACTGGTGGAGGGCGCGCCACTCTCGATGATGTGGATGAAGCGCGAGGTGCGGCACGCCTGGGGCTCTGACCTGAAGTCACAGATCGAGTTCGAGTGGTCGGCACAGGCGCAGTTGCGCGGCACCGCGGACGTCGCGGAGGGCCGTGCGTCCTTCCTGGAGCAGCGTCCGGCGAAGTTCATCGGCCGGTAGGCCTCCACGGGGACTCGCCCTCGCCGCCGCGTCCCGGCATGATGGGACGAGACGGCAGTCCGGATCCGAAGAGGGGCCATGGAACACTCCGCCATCGCGGCCCTGGGGGTCATTGGCTTCGGCATCGCGATCGCTAACCAACTGGCGAAGCGCTTCTACGTCCCCTCGATCCTGATCTACCTCCTCCTGGGCGCCGCCGCCGGGCCGTCCGTGCTCGGCCTCGTGGAGCCCGACGAACTGGACCCGTTCTTCCAGTTGACGCTGGAAGTCCTGGTCGGGCTCGTGGTCTTCGAGGGCGCCTTCGCCATCGATGTCGACTACCTGCGTCGCGTGGGGCGGGTCGTCCGGAACCTGCTCACGCTGGGCCTCGGGCTCACGTTCGTCCTCGCCGGGTTGCTGGCGGGGGTGCTGGGCGTGCTGCCGTGGTCCACGGCGTTCCTCTTCGGCGCGCTGGTCTCCGTCACCGGGCCCACCGTGATCGGGCCGCTGGTCCGCCGGGTGCGCCTCAACGACCGCGTGCGCGCGGTGCTGCTGGGCGAGGGCGTCCTCATTGACCCGCTGGGCGCGATCCTGGTGGTGGTCGTGCTGGAGATCGTGATCGGTGGTCTGCAGCCGGAACCGCTGATCTTCATTCCTACCCGCCTCGCCTCCGGCATCGCCTTCGGGCTCCTCGGTGCAGCACTCGTCCGCGGCGTGCTCTGGCTCAACCGCGACATGGACGCCACGGAAGTGGCGCTGATGCTCTTCGGCGGGAGCGTCGCGATCTTTGCCCTGAGCACGCTGGTGCTGGAGCACTCGCAACTGACGGCCATGGCCGTCATGGGCGTGGTGCTCGCCTGGATGCGGCTCCCCCACGCCGAGGCCGTCCGCGCCTTCGAGGACGACCTGGGGCAGTTGATCATCGGCGCGATCTACGTGCTGGCCGCGGCCGCGGTGGACCTCACGATCATCGGCGACCTCTGGCCGCGGGGCTTCCTGGTGGTGCTCCTGCTGATGGTCGCGGTGCGCCCGCTGGTGGCGTTCCTCGCGTCTACCGGATCCGACCTCGGCTGGCGGGAACGCCTCTACATCGGCGCTATCGGCCCTCGAGGCGTGGTAGCGGCGGCGCTGGCCGCGTTCGCGGGACGGCAACTGGGCGAGGAGCAGGGCGGCCCCACGCTGGCGGCGCTGGTGTTCCTCACGGTGCTACTGACCGTCGCCGTGCAGTCGACCTATGCGGAGGTGGTCGCCCGCTGGTTGGGAGTGAAGGCCATGCGAGTCCTGGTAGCCGGCGCCGGCGCGCTCTCTCGGCGTGTCGCGCACCAACTGGTCGCGGACGGGTATGACGTGGTGCTGCTGGACAACGACCCGGAGACGGTGGCGCTGGCACGCGAGGAAGGACTGAACGCCGAGGAAGGCGACGCTACCGACGTCCGGCTACTGGAGAAGATGGGCGCCCGCGATGCGGTCCTGGCGGTGGCCGGCACGAACCGGGACCACTCGAACCTGCTGTTCACGCAGTACCTCAGCACCGTGAACCCGGAGGCGCGCCTCTTCGCCCGCGTCGGCCAGCCCGGCGCCGCGGAGGCGTTCCGGCAGGCCGGCGCCACCGTGCTGAGCGAGGTAGACACGCTCTCCGCAGCCATGGCGGAGCTGATCGGCGAGCCTACGGTCTCCTCGATCCTCGCGGCCGGCGCCGGGGAGCGCATTACCGCCGAGGTGCGCGTGGGGCCGAGCCTGGCGGGGCGCGCCATCCGCGAGTTGCGGCTTCCAGAGCGTGTGCTGGTGCTGCTACTCCAGCGCACGGACGGCGACATCGTGCCGAACGGGAGCACGGTGCTTCGGAGGGGCGACCGCATGCTGCTCTTCGGCCAGAACGAACTGGTGGAGCAGGCGCGCCAGCGTCTCGTCTCGATCGCGTAGGCGAGAGACGGACCGCGGATCGAGGGCTCCCCGCCCGAGAGGCCCTCGATCCGCGGATGCGCAGCGTACCGACTAGGCCATCAACCCGTACAGTGCCCCGGCGGCCCCCAGGCCCACCACGGCGTAGGCGGTGTTGATCGCGTACAGCCGCCAGGACTGCTCGTAGTAGGCCACGCCCTTCAGCGCCTCCATGGCCACGACGCCGACGCTCACGATGAGCCCGGCCGCGATGCCGTCGACGATCCCGTCACCACCGGCCCACTCGAACAGTGAGGCGACGATGATCGCCATCACCACGCTGCCGAGCAGGTTCAGCGCCAGGTTGACCGGGTTGGGCATCTCGCCCGTCGCGTCCGACGCCGGGCGGCCCTGCGCAGCCATCCACTGGTTCACGAACAACAGCGGCGAGTACCACGCCCATCCAATGACGAAGTAGAGCACGCCTCCCAGCACGGCCCACAGGTACGCGATCTCGATCGTTTCGAGGTTCATGCCGACCCCTCCTCGAACACACCCCCTCCGCTCACGGTCATCACAGATGATATTCGGGCACGCATTCCACGGCACGCCGCCAGGACCTGCATCGAGGGCGGACGCGACAGCCCTCGCACATATACTCCGCGCGTGTCATCGACATCCCTCGCCGACGAATCTCCACAGGCGGCGTCCCGCTCGCCTGTCATCGTCGTCATCACCGCGCCCGAACAGGCGCGATCGCTCCTCGCCATCGCCACCCACGCCGCCGCGGACCGAGACGCGGACATCCTGCTGGTGCGCGTCCGTGACGAAGCAGGCACGGCGGAGCCCGAGGACATCGACGCCGGAACCCACGAGGTCATCCCCATTACGGACGACCCGGAGCAGGGGCTGCGTGCCCTCGCCGGCGAGCGGGACGCCTCGCTCCTTGTCCTGCCGTGGGTGCCGGAGGACGCACCGGACGACTCGCCGTCGATGGACTCGGAGGCGCGGGCAGCCCGCCGGCGTACCGCCCGCGCGATGCGCCGCCTCTTCCTCGAGCCGCCCACGGAGGCCTGGGCCGTCCTCGGCGCCCTCGGGGGGCGCGAGGTGCACGACGTGCTGGTGGTGCCCTCGCGGTCACAGCCGACGGGGAGGAGCCTGCACGCCGCGCGGGTGCTGTCCGAACGGGCGGCGGAGGTCGTGGTCCTCGACGTGCACCCCGAGGACACGGACACCGAGCCGGCCCCGACCCTGCAACGCCGCATGGACGAGGAGTTCGCCAGCCGGCCGCACCGCGTGAAGAGCGCCGCCGCCCCCTCTCGCACCCGGGCCATGCTCTCCGAACTGGACGACCACGCCTACGACCTGCTGGTGATGGACGTCCCGCAGGAGGGCTTCATCCCCGGCTTCCACGTGCCGAGGATGCCGGATGCGCTGCTGGGCCGGCTCGATCAGCCGCTGGTGGTGATCTCCACCCCGCAGCCGGCCCTGAAGGCGCGCCTGCTTCGCGCCGCCGATCGCGTCCGAGGCGTCTTCGGCACACTGGACGAAGCGCAGCGCATCGAGGTCTACAGCAACCTCCGCCGCTCCTCCCGCGCCACGCAGGACTTCATGGCGCTGACCGTCCTCGCCACGGCCGTGGCCGCGCTTGGCCTGCTGCTGGACAGCGCCACGGTGGTAATCGGCGCGATGCTGGTCGCTCCGTTCATGGCGCCCACCATCGCGCTCGGGATGGCCGTCGTGTACGGCGACCCTCGGTTCATGCGCCTCGGCGGGACCTCCGTGGCGAAGGGCGTGCTGGCGTCGCTACTGGTAGCCATGGTGGCCGGCGCGCTTGCCCCGCCCTCCGGCCTCAGCGCGCAGTTGGACGCCCTCACCCACCCGTCCGGCATCGATCTGCTGGTGGCGCTGCTGTCCGGCGCCGCCGGCGCCTACACCCTGGCACGGCGCAACCTGTCGGCGGCGCTGCCCAGCGTGGCCATCGCTGCGGCACTGGTGCCGCCGCTGACGGCGACGGGCATCCTGCTAGCCGCCGGCGACTACCCCGAGGCGTTGCGCGCCGGGTTGCTCTTCCTGCTGAACCTGGCGGCGGTGGCGGCGGCGTCTGCGGTGATCTTCCTCGCGGTGGGGTTCCGCCCGGAGTCGCGGCGCTTCGGGCGCATCCGGTCGTTCGCCGGCGGGCTCGTGCTCCTGGGCGTGCTGCTGGTGGCCGTGACAGGCGCCATCACCGTCCTGGGCCTGCAAGACCGCCACCAACTCGAGCTCGAACGCACGGCCGAGGCGGCGGTGGAGGACTGGCTCCCGGACGGCGCAGAACTCACCACCATCGAGGTGGACCGGGAGGCGGAAGGCGTCCACGTCCGCGTGGACCTGGTGGCGGCCGGCGGCGTCGATGACGCCTCGGCGGAGGCACTCGCCGCGGCGCTCGCGGACGCCGTGGGGCAGCCGGTGCGTCTCAGCATGGCGGCCACGCCGCTCCTCGATGCCGTCGCCCGGCCGCAGGAGGCCGGCGGCGAAGGGGAAGCGACGCGCTAGGTCGCTTCCTCCAGGATGGCGGTCATGGAGCCCTTGGAGGCGGGGATGCGCGGGTCGGCGCCGTAGGAGTGGACCTGGGACTGCTTCGCCTCGCACTCGGGGCGGCCGCCGGTCATCAGCGTCACCCGCCCCTGCGTGTCCACCAGCCGGGCGAGCGCGAACGCCTTCTCCGGCCCGTACCCGAAGACGGTCCCCAGCATCTCGATGACGTACTCGTAAGTGTGGTCGTTGTCGTCCAGCAGGACTAGGCGCCACAGGTGCTCCGGGCGCTGCTCGGTCTCCTCAACCCGCCTCGGGGTGATGCGCGGCTCGGTGGTGGCTACAGGCACGCGAGGATCGTACGTCGCGAGGGGCGGCAGAGTCAGCGGTCGTCCTCGGATGTGTCGGGCAGCAGCAGGGGCTCCGTGCGCAGGCCCACCGAGATCGGCCCCGCGCCGCCGAGGCGCTCGTGGGGCGCCACGCGCATGCGGAGGACCATGCCGCTCTCCTCCAGTTGGACGTGCAGCACCTGGTCGTGCCCGTAGTACTCGCGAGAGATCACCTGGCCGTACACGCCGCCCGGCAGGATCTGCAGGTCCTCCGGCCGGATCACCACGGCCACGTCGGACGTGCCCTCGGGGGCCTCGAAGTCACCGAAGGGCAGCTGCACCCGCCCGTGCTCCGCGCGCAGGCGGAGGATGTTCGCGTCGCCGATGAAGTCCGCTGCGTGCACCGTGGCCGGGCGGGTGTAGACCTCGTCCGGCGGCGCCACCTGCTCCACGCGCCCGCCCCACATGAAGGCCACTCGGTCCGCGATGGAGAGCGCCTCCTCCTGGTCGTGCGTGACCAGGATCGCCGTGGCGCCGGCGCGCTTGATGATCTCGCGCACCTCGCCCCGCACCCGTCCGCGTAGCGACTGGTCGAGGTTGGAGAACGGCTCGTCCAGCAGCAGGATGCGGGGTCCCGGCGCCAGCGCCCGCGCGAGGGCCACCCGCTGCTGCTCGCCGCCGGAGAGCGCGTGGACGTCTCGGTCGCCCAGCCCGTCGAGGCGGGTCAGTTCCAGCACCTCGCGCACGCGCGCCTCGCGGTCGACGCCCTTCGGCAGGCCATAGGCCACGTTCTCCGCCACGCTCATGTGGGGGAAGAGCGCGTAGTCCTGGAACACCATGCCCACGCGCCGCTTCTCCGGGGGCACGAAGCGGTCCGGCCCCGCGACCTCCTCGTTGAACAGCGTCAGGCGACCTCGCGTGGGGCGCTCGAACCCGGCGATGAGTCGCAGCGAGGTGGTCTTGCCGCAACCCGACGGGCCGAGGATCGCGAACAGTTCCCCCGCGGCCACCTCCAGCGTCAGGTCGCGCACCGCCTCGAAACCACCGACGGTGCACGCCACGCCCTCCGCTCGCACCGCGATCGGCTGCTCCGGGAACCGAGGGCGCGCGGCGGCCTCGGTGCGAACCTCCGTCGCCTCGCTCACTTCGCCCGTCCCGATCCGAGGCGGAACGCCACGAGCGCGACCGCGGAGATGGCGACGAGGAGCAGGGCGGGCGTGGCCGCCTCGGCGTAGCGCGCCTCGCTGCTGGCGTTCCAGGTGCGCGAGGCGAGCGTGTGGAAGCCGGTGGGGGAGAGGATCAGCGTGGCCGGCAGTTCCTTCATAGTCGTCAGGAACACGAGCGCCGCGCCCGCCAGCATCCCTCGCCCGGCCAGGGGCAGCGTGATCGAGGCCAGCACCTGCCACGGACGCCGGCCCAGACCTCGGGCGGCCTCCTCCATCGAGGGGCGCACTCGTTCGAGCGAGACGCGCATGGCGCCGGTGGCCTGCGGCAGGAACAGCAGGACGTACGCCGCCACCAGGAGCGGCAGGGTCTGGTAGAGCCACGAGACGCGCACGGCGGCGAACACCAGCGCCAGCGCCACCACCAGTCCCGGCAGCGCGTACCCGGTGAACGTCGCCACCTCCACCACGCGGCTGAACCAACTGCGATGCCGCACGGCAAGGATGGCGACGGGCAGCCCCACCACCACCGAGGCGAGCGCCGCCAGTCCGGCGGCCGTCACGGAGTCGGCGATCGATGCGCCAACGTCCTCGAACGCCACGCCCTGCGCGACTGCTCGCGAGAACCACACGCCGAGGATGGTGAGCGGCAGCACCAGCGCCGGGAGCAGCACGGCGGCGGCGAACGCGTAGGAGGGCCAACGCCACGCCCCGAGGGCCACCGGCTGCGCTCGCCTCCCGGCGTCTCGGATCGCGTCGAGCCGGCGCTTACTGCGCGCCCACACCTCGAGGGCGACCACGGCGAGGGCGAGCGCCACGAGGACAAGCGCGAGCGCGGCCGCGGTGGAGCGGTCGAAGGTGGTGGTGTAGCGCGTGTAGATCACGCGGGTGAAGGAGGAGAAGCGCATCAGCGTCGGCGCGCCGAAGTCAGAGAGGACGTAGAGCGCCACCAGCAGGCTGCCGGACGCCAGCGCCGGTCGCAGCGATGGCAGCACGACACGCCGGAAGGTGGTCCACGCGCTGTACCCGAATGTCCTCGAGAGTTCCTCGACGCGTGGGTCGGCCGCGGCGAGGGCCGGACGGAGCACCAGGAAGAGGTACGGGTACGTGAAGAGCGTCAGCACGATCGCCGCGCCGGGGAACCCGTAGATCGAGGGCAGCCGCTCCACCCCGAGCGGCTCCAGCCAGCCCTGCACGATGCCTCGAGGTCCGAATGCGGCCACAAAGGCCATGGCGCCCACGTAGGACGGGACCGCCAGCGGCAGCGCCGCCAGCACCCCCAGCACCCGCCGCCCGGGCAGGTCAGATCGCTCCACGAGCCACGCGAGGGGTAGCGAGATGGCGATGGACGCGGCGGTCACGGTGGCGGCGAGCGCCACGGTGCGGATGGTGATCTCGAGCGTGGCGCGCGAGAGGATCGTCTCGCTGGCGGCGCCCCAGGAGCCCAGCGCGCGGATTAGCAGATAGGCCGGCGGCACCAGGCAGAGGAGCCCCACCGCCAGGGCCGAGACGATCAGCACGCCACCGGGGCGGCGAGAAGCCACGTCTCCGGCGGTCAGGCGCCTCAGGGGCAGGGGGAGTGTGGTCACAATGCCCCACCGTCCGCCCGGGCGCGCGGTCTTCGCTCGGACGATGTTCGCAACTGAGTAGCGGCGCTGCTTGTCGGACAGCCTCGTCTGAACTCCAACATACCGCACGCATCACAGCAGGCAACGCAGACCACGAGGAATGGTAACGCCCTCGCTTCCCCTCATCCCACGATCCACGCCCCGTGTGGGAGCATGACGCCCATGGTCACCACCCCCGCTCCCGAGGGCTTCGATGCCGATATCGCCATCATCGGCGGGGGCGTCGTCGGCCTCGCGGTCGCGGAACGCCTCGCACGCCGCGCCTCGGTCGTGGTGCTCGAGCGGCACGAGGGCATCGCACGGGAGACGTCGTCGCACAACAGCGGGGTGGTGCACGCCTCGATCTACTACGAGACCGGCTCGCTCAAGCACCGCCTCTGCTGGGAGGGCAACGCGCTCCTCTACGAGTGGGCGGACGTGCACCACGTCCCGGTGCTGCGCTGCGGCAAACTGATCGCCGCCCTCACAGAGGAGGAGCGCGCGGGCCTGGACGAGGTGCTGCGCCAGGCCACGGCGAACGAGGCGCGCGGCGTCGAGCGGCTCACGGGCGAGCAGGCGCGCGCGCTGGAGCCGAACGTGCCCGTCGTGGAGGCGATCTGGTCCCCCAGCACGGGAGTGATCGATGCCTTCGCCCTCGCGAGGTCGTACGAGTCCGCGGCTCGCGAGCACGGCGCGCTGCTGGTCACCCACCACGAGGTCGTAGCCCTCGAACGCGAGGGGGGCGGCTTCCGTCTCTCCCTGCGCGACGCCGAGGGCGCCAGATCCGAGTTGCGCTGCGGGGCGGTGGTGAACTCCGCCGGCCTGCGCGCGCACCTCGTGGCGGAGATGCTCGGCTACCCCCTCGATGGCGGGCACGTTGAGGGCGGCGAGGGCGTCCCCGTCCCGGTGCTGCGCCAGCGCGTGAACCGGGGCGTGTACTACGACGTCGTGGACCCGGAGGTGGCGCGGCTGGTCTCGCGGCCGGTCTACCCGCTCCCGGAGCACGCCGCCGGTGGCCTGGGCCTCCACCTGACGGTAGACACGGACGGCGGCCTCCACATGGGCCCCACCGCCGAGTGGATGGAGGAAGAGGGCCCGCTGGACTACCGCAACCCCGGGGATCCGGCGGTGCGGGCGCGCTTCCTCGCGGCGGGGCAGCGCTTCCTCCCGGGCCTGCGGGACGACCAGATCGCCCCGGGCCAGGTGGGCTACCGCCCCAAGTTGCAGACACCCGGCGGCGGACAGGCAGACTTCCTCGTCTGGCACGATCGCGGTTATGTCCACCTGGGTGGCATCGAGTCGCCCGGGCTCACCTCCAGCCTGGCGCTCGCGCGTGAGGTAGAAGAACGCCTACGCTGAGGCCGTGAACCTGCTGGAAGACCCCGGCCCCTACTACTGGAAGTGGCTCGCGATCATCGCGGTCCTCCTGGTCGTCTACGCCCTGGAGCGCTTCATCCGCACCGGCGGCGTCTTCTAGCCCCTCTACCCTCACGCTTCCCCGGGCCGCTCCGTCGCGTCACTCGACGGGCGATTCGCTCTCGCTCTGTTTGACACTTAGCCCATGCTATTGGAGTCTCGCAGCGAGACCGATGGCGTCCGTGGACGAGGGCGCCTCGGCGGGGAGGAACCTCACTTGCGTGCAACGTACCTGCGCCGGGCAGCGCTCCCGGCAACACTCGTGCTGGCCCTCGTTGCCGGCGTCGCCTCGGCCGCCTGTGGCGGCGATGACGAGGCGCTCATCGTCTACTCCGGCCGCTCGGTGAACCTCATTGGCCCCATGCTCGACCGCTTCGAGGAGGACACGGGCATCGTCGTCGAGGGCCGCTACGGCTCGACCGCCGAGATGGCGACCACGCTCCTGGAGGAAGGCGACAAGAGCCCGGCGGACGTCTTCATCGCCCAGGACACGGGCGGCCTCGGCGCCGTCGCGAAGGAGGGCCTGTTCGAGGTGCTGCCGAGCAGCATCCTGGACGTGGTCGACCCCCGCTGGCGGTCGGAGGACGGCGAGTGGGTGGGGCTCTCCGGCCGTGCCCGCGTACTGGTCTACAACCCCGACCTGATCGACGAGTCAGAACTGCCGACCTCGGTGATGGAACTCACGGACCCGCAGTGGAGCGGTCGCTTCGCGTGGGCGCCCACGAACGGCTCGTTCCAGTCCTTCGTCTCCGCCATGCGCGTCCAGCACGGCGAGGACGCCACCCGCGAGTGGCTACAGGGCGTCATGGACAACGACGTGGAGGCCTACCCAAACAACCTCACGATCGTGGACGCCGTGGCCGCCGGCGAGGTCGAGTTCGGCCTGGTCAACCACTACTACCTCCACCAGCGCATCGATGAGGAGGGCGAGGACTTCTCCGCCCGGAACTACTACACCGCCCCCGGCGACATCGGCTCGCTGGTGAACGTGGCCGGCGCCGGCATCCTGGCCTCCTCCGAGCGGAAGGATGACGCGGAGCGGCTGCTGGAGTTCCTCCTGTCCGAGGAGGCGCAGGAGTACTTCGCCCAGGAGACCTTCGAGTTCCCCGTCATCGAGGGTGTCGCCGCCGCCGAGGTGCTCCCGGACCTGGGCGCCATCGAGCCGCCCGCCATCGACCTGGACGACCTCGATGACCTGGAGGGCACCCTGGCCCTGCTGCGCGAGGTGGGCGCGCTCGAGTAGACCCAGCGTTTCGGTCTCGAAGCATGACGGCCGCCCGGAAGGGCGGCCGTCATCGTGTGTGGGTGGATGCGCCCTCGCCAGATTCGTTACTCTGCCGCGCGCTGGGACGTCAGAGGGCCCTCCGGACGGGGGAACGGCGTACCACAGCGCTTGAAGGAGGATCAGATGGCCGTGGAACGGTTCCCCATCGAGGCCGGGCACATCATGTTGTTCGCCCGCTCGATCGGCGACGACAACCAGATCTACTACGACGAGGACTACGCGAAGGGCACCGAGCCCGGCGGGATCATCGCCCCGCCGACCTTCGTGCAGGCCTCGGCGCAGTTCGACCCCGACTACTTCCTGCGGCCCAAGATCGGCAAGCGCTGGTTCGGATCTGGCAAGGAAGCCACTGGCTCCAACGCGCCCGCGGAGCCGGCGCCCGAGGGGGTCGCTCGAGGCGGGGGCGGCGGAGGCGGCCTGCACGCGGAACAGCACTACGAGTACCACCGCCCGCTGGTGCCCGGCATGGTCCTCCACGCCGTCAGCAAGCCGGGCAAGACCTGGGAGGCGGAAGGCCGTCGCGCCGGCAAGCTGAACTTCTCCGAGAGCATCACGGAGTACTACGACCAGGACAACAACCTCGTCATCACCGCTCGCTCGGTCGGCGTCCGCACCGAGCGCCCGGCGACGCAGGGCTAGGGGGGCACCATGGCACTCAAGGCAAGCGACCTGAACGTCGGCGACACCCACTCCGAGGAGATCTGCCACGACCTGTCTCGGACGCAGATCGTGATGTACGCGGGCTCGTCCGGTGACTACAACCCGCTGCACACGGACGACATGTTCACGAAGAACGCTGGGTACCCGGGCGTCTTCGCCCACGGCATG